>DHJF01000034.1:0-836 GCA_002404195.1 Candidatus Saccharibacteria bacterium UBA4727
ATGCACCGATTTATACGTCAGTCTACGACGCTGCTCACATGCCCGCCTTCCGTGACTGCGACGTGCGTACTACCTATCTGCAAAAATGGCTCCCACGCTCCATCCGCTACAAGCATGTCTTGTGGCCGGTGCTGCGTGCTTTCGCCTTTCGAAAACTCGATTTATCTGACTACGATATTATCATTAGCACCAGCAGCGCCGAAGCCAAAGCCGTGCGCAAAACTCGGCCAAATCAAATCCACATTGCCTACATCCACACGCCAATTCGCTATTACTGGAGTCACTATGAAGAATTTAAGAATGAATTTCATTTTGGGTTTTTAACACCGGTCATTCGCCCAGTCATTCCATTTTTTGTGCACTGGATGCGTAAACTTGATCTTGAATCTGTCAAAGGCGTCGATTATTTCATCGCCAACTCAACCGTCACCCAAACACGCATTAAGCAGTATTATAATCAGCCAAGCACCGTCGTCTATCCCCCAGTCGATATCGCCCGTTTTACACCGCCAGTCAAGACCGAGCGCCGTGGCTTTGTTGTCTGGGGCCGGCATGTCCCCTATAAGCGCTTCGACCTGGCGATTGAGGCCTGCAACCGATTACAGGTGCCGTTAACCATCATGGGCAGTGGGCCTGATACCGAACGTCTCAAAAAGCTGGCCGGCCCAACCATTACCTTTCTTGGCCGTGTGAGTGATGAAGAATTAGTCAACCAAGCCCACCACGCCAAAGCCTTTTTATTCCCTAACGAAGAAGATTTTGGTATTTCCGCTGCCGAGGCCCTCGCCGCCGGCACACCCGTTATTGGCTACGCTAAGGGCGGCATCCTCGATATC
>DHJF01000034.1:951-10026 GCA_002404195.1 Candidatus Saccharibacteria bacterium UBA4727
TCCTCGATATCGTCCAAGACGGTGAATCGGGTATTTTGTTTCCTGAACAAACCGTCGAGTCGCTGATGGCTGCTATGAAACGCTTTGACAACTACTCCTTCCTGCCCGCCACACTCCACCGCAAATCAAAACGCTTTGCGCCAAGCCTATTCGCTACTAAGATTCGCAAAATCGTCAGCGACAGCCAAATCCAGTCATAGCATATACATACCCAATAAAATTGAGATTATAGCGAAAATATGCTAAAATAAAGGTATGTCCTTCGACACGATACGTCGAGTTTGTTCCTTTACGCGAGAGAAGTGATTGCAATGCGCACCTTTAAACGCCCCCTCAATGACACCATCGACCCGGAGGTTTTCCATGCCTACATCGAAAGTCAACTGGGCTTTACTGTCAACACCAAGCTACCGGTTGACGCCACGAGTTACGAGCTACCTCATCGTAGCCTCCGACACCACTGCTACCTACTGGCGCCGATTCGACCCACCGAAGCGGTCACTTATGAGACGCTAGCCGACTACAAGTTCCGTATTATGGGGCTCCTGTGGTACGGCAAGAAGTATCACTACGGCCTCGTTGTTGAAGTCTTCGGCAGAAGCATTGAGCCGCACATGAATGAGATCGTTGCCCGCTTCCAGCAAGACTTCGATCATGAAGTCCAAATGGTAACGCGCATCTTCAAAACACCTCGTTTTAAATAACACACTCCCTATCGACCCAGCCTCGAGCATCACTGCTCGGCGCTATTTCTATATCACAGCTGCTGGGCGAGACGACGGAGTAATCCAGCCGGCTCTGCAATCGCGCGCTCGACAATATCATTGGCGCGTTGTTGCGAGTCGGCAACACTGTAAATTCGTAACTGGGGTGCATTACCCGATGGTCGCATGTGCGCAATGTCACCGTTATCAAAGAAGATACGAATGCCATCGAGACTGTCTATATTTACAATTGAGCCAAAGCCATCTTCAGCGCTAAAGCAACCCTCAAGCACGCGTCGGTTCTCAGGAGAATCAAGTGCGTACGTCGCAACGAGTGCACGAGACGTGTCGACGGGAAAGTTATCGATCAGTCCAGCTTGAGTAAAGCGAGCCGGCAACTGCGCGAACAGTTCAGACACGGCCTGCTGCTTCTCGGTGGCGGCTATCAGGGCGATCAATATCGGAAAAAAGGCGTCGCGCGTCGGTAAAGCAGATAGCGTTTCACCGTTAATAACGAAGTCATTACCCGTCAGAAAACCGCCGTTTACTTCCCAGCCAACCGTCCGTTGTCGACCTAGCCCGAGCGCGCGCTGCATGGCGACAATCACATAGGGCGAACCAATTCGGGTATGCTCACAGGCGATTGCTTTCTCTGCGAGATAGTCATCGACCGCGTCATTGCTACTGACGGGGATTGCCGCAAAATCGGCACCGAGCCAGTCGGCCACAACCGCCCCTAGCTCATCGCCGCGATGAAACAGACCATTCTCATCAATCACAAATGGTCGGTCGCTGTCACCGTCAGTCGATACGATAGCAAACGCGTGCGGATGTTGTTCGGCTAATTGCGTAAAGTACGCTTGATCATCGGGCGTCACATTCTCCGTATCAATCGAGACAAAGGTGTCGCTCCGACCAACGGGTAGAATGTTCGCTCCGAGCTGCGTCAAAAGATCAACCAGCATATCTCGTCCCACCGCAGAGTGTTGATAGACA
Organism: Candidatus Saccharibacteria bacterium UBA4727; assembly: GCA_002404195.1. Taxonomy (GTDB): domain Bacteria; phylum Patescibacteriota; class Saccharimonadia; order Saccharimonadales; family Saccharimonadaceae; genus UBA6022. Next base: position 2,652 of record DHJF01000034.1, read on the forward strand.
ACAACGTCCTTACCGACCAGTGGCTTGTCCGCAAAGATAGTCGTGAAGCGTCGAATGTAATCAGCGGCCGCTTGTGGGTCAACCGCCGGCAAGACAGCATCCGTCTTCAAAAAGCCGTTGCTTCCAAAAGGCGTCAGCGTTTGCTCAACAGCCATGATCCGGGCACGTTCAGCGCCAACCGCCTGCTTGATTGCCGCTTCATCGTCTTTTAAGATCTCACCGCCACGTTTATAAAACTTAATACCATTTCGATCAGCAGGAATGTGACTACCTGTCACCATAATACTCGGAGCGTCCACCTTGAGACCCATACAGGCAAGTGCGGGGGTTGGAATAAGACCTAGAAAGATTGCCGTGTAGCCGGCATCGGTAATCGCCGCGATAACAGCACCAATAATGCGCGGTGTACTGTCACGCAGGTCACCAGCCACGTAGACAGTCGACCCTTGCGCAAGCTGTTGTTGCCCGGCGACAAAACGCAAAAAACCAGCAGTGTTAATGTAACACTCAAGGTCGGTCATGTCGGTGACGAGACCGCGCAGTCCGCTGGTACCAAAACTAAGCTCCACTGGTGTGTAGGTCAAAAGTTCAGCTAACGTTGTCATATTACTTTTCCTCGGCCTGTAACTTTTTTGCCACTTCACCCGTGCGGTAACTGACGTCTTTACGAGCAATTAAAATACCGTCTGGCGTATTCACCACCACGATGTTATCCAGACCAATCACGGCGATTGGCTTGCCTGCCTCTTCATTACGGATATAGACATTTTCAATATCAAGCGCATGGATATTATCTCCACGCGAATAGTTCCCCTGCTCATCTTTTTCGACTGCGTCGTGCAAATCTTTAAAGGAGCCGACATCCATCCAATCGAAACTTGCCGAGACAACCGCAAGGCTTTGTGCCTTTTCAATTAGGGCAATGTCAATCACCTGGTTATCGAGTGCTAGGTAGGCTTCGTTATATTCCGTAGACATTGGGTTAGCAATCGCCGAAAGCGTGTCATAACTTGCTTGCAGTTCAGGTGAGCTCCGCTTTGTTTCATTCAAGAAGGTATCGACCGATCCAACGAAGTAACCGCAGTTCCAAAGATAATTACCAGTGCTAACATAATGCAGCGCCGTATCGAAATCAGGCTTCTCCTTAAATGACTGCACGTTATAAACCGCACTGTCAGCGTCGATGACGCCATCGCGTTCAATATAGCCAAAGCCTGTTGCGGGGAAAGTTGGCTCAATGCCAATGAGTGTAATCTCATTGTTCTCAGTGGAGATTCTACCAGCGACATTAAACGATCGCACGAAACCTGCCGTGTCACGAATACTGTGGTCGGCCGAGATAAATGCAATAGGCTCACTATGATCGTGTCGGCGTGCGATATAGTCGAGTGCCATAATAATACAGTGTGCAGTGCCGCGACGGCCAGGCTCGATAATGAAGGCGTCATCTGATAATTCGGGCAATTGTACCTTTACGTGGTCTGAGTGACTCGCCTCAGTAACGACATACACTGACTCACCTAAACGCTTCGCACGCTTGTAGGTCATCTGCAAGATTGAATCATTTCCAGTTAAAGATAGTAGGTGTTTTGGATAACTAGGTGTTGAAAGCGGCCACAGACGTGTACCTGAGCCGCCGGCGATAATTACTGTAATCATAAACTCCATTATACATGGTTTATCGCGCCCAATACGTTTAATTGTCCGCTTACTCTAGGTAGCGAACGTCTTTGTCCGACAATCGGAATAAACCTTCGTCATGTCGACGCTGGTCAAGATAGTGTGCAGTAAAGCCAATCGAGCGGCTCAGGACGAAGAAAGCATTAAAGAACTCGATATCCACCAGTTCCTGCAATTGTTCAGGAGTGTAACCTAGTTCCGACTCAAGAATATCAAGCATAACCGCGGCAATCATACCATCGACGTTCAAGATCAAATTATTCTTCTTAGTTGTGGTAATCGCTTCAATCGAGCGAGCATAGTACAAGTAACGATCATTGTTCTTATTGCCACCAAATTGCATGAGCGCTTGGATGCGCGGGTCGGGTAGATCAAGCCGATACTTCTTATGTCCAATTCCAGGAATAATACCACCCTTGAGGCTAAAGTCTTCAATAAATTGATGCGCTGGTGTTTCAAAAACCACACCACGTAGCCAATTGTCAGCGGCAGCGTTAATTGCCCCGCCAAAACGAGGGCCAACCGTTAGGAGTCCGGCTGCAAGGCTTGATACCATATCTTTACCAGCGCGCGCAGTCACAATCGTGTTTAGCGCACCAGACACGTATGGTCCGTGGTCAACCAATAGGCGTAAGACGTAATCGGTAAAATCAATCGCCCGTTTTGATTCAACCTGAAAACCAAGCAGCATAGAAAGGACTAGTGAGGCGACACCATTTGACTCAACTGTTTGCAATAATTCTCGTCCAAGCAAGTACACATCATCATTTTTATCACCAGAGAGATGGCTTGTGATGATGCTTTTTTGCCGTTCGCCAATCGTTGCTGTCGTCACGACTCGCTCGTGCTGGACACGTTCGCGCAACACCGTCGCGATGTTGGCGAATTCCTCACAAACAACCGCTCCGCTCTTGCTCAGTGCAATCTTTTTTGCAGCAGCAGATTCATCGTATGTTTCCGCCAAAGCCTTAGCGTGTCCAAATTGTGGCGGCGTCTCAAACAGTTCTGCCACCGTGCCTGCAATATACACAATTAGTTCTTTGGTTAATACTCTTTCTTCACGTAGCTTTGCAATTTCATATTCATCCGATCCACCAAGCTCACCGAAAAATACAACTCGCTCAGTTTGACTGTCATGCTCCGCCAGTAGCATTGCCTCAGCTGGCGTCACCATCGGAAACCTATCACCGCCAATCGCTAGCGCGAATGAGACGCCTAGTCCACTCCTAGTGACCGTATGAATAAGTTCGTTGACGATTCCACCAGACGTCGACACTACAGCCGTATCACCTGCATCGAAAATACCCGCCGCTGATAGTTGCTTGTGTTGAGTGCCCCCAATTGCGCCAAGCTTTAAATAACCCGGTACGAGTAAACCTACGGATGATGGACCAATTAGCAAAACATCCCTCTTGCTCGTAATATGTGCTAATTCGAGCGAATGCGTTTCTGGTGTCTGCTCGGCAAAGACGGTAATAATCTTAACATTTGGCAAACACTCTAGCGCTTGCTTTGTTGACGAAAGGACACGACGGGCCGACTGGACATTTATTACCGCGGTAATCTTTTCGCGCTGCGCAGAAGATAGTTGCTCAAGGCGTGACACCACAGGAATAATAACCTCACTCTCACCCCAGAAATAGCGTTCTGACTTTCGGCCACTTGCAATAATTGCAATAACGCTCGGTTGTTGCTTCTTGATGAGAAAATCGTAATCCAGCATGGCCTGAATAATACCTGGGTGTGAACCGAGGCTCACGACTTTCATATCCATTGTTCGTAAATCAGTTAGTTCTATCATTTCTTCAAGCCTTTCAGTGCAGCACCCAGCGCGTCAGTAATTGTGGTTGATGGGTCATAAACACCGCCAAGCAGATCATGTTTCTCTAAAGCTGTATGCATTCTCGCTAAACCAATTTCCTGGCGCGGACCACCGCGACGGACGTAGATTTTTACTTTCTGTTTTTTCAACTGCGCCGAGTATTCGTCAATCGCCTTAATAACGCCGGCAAATGTATTCGCAATATCCGTAAAGTTCGCCACTGCACCACCGATGAAAATAACTTTTTGCTTCGATGTTGAGGCTAATAATTGTTTCATCACTTCTGCTGTATAAAGATATGCTTCGTGACTGTTCGGATTACCACTATATTCACCGTAGTTGGCCAGTTGATTGCCGTAGCCTTGGTTATATACCTCATCGGCAATGACCACACTTGCGCCACCGCCAGAAAGAAGAAGAAATATTGAGCCATTCGGATTCAAGACACTCAAGTTAAAAGAAGCGGGTGAGTTTGCATCAAGCACACGGACGGCCAATTCTTCTGGCGTCGCTTTTGTACTTTTGGCCGTACGAACATCGTCTTCTGTCCAGGCGTGAGTAAAATAAGCTCCTGCGTCATCCACTTCAACTGCACAGTCTAAAATAGTAACTACGCCATCGATAACGACATACGGATTAATTTCGAGAAAAACAAAATAGTTCTTTTTAAATGTTTCAACGAGTGTTTGCAGCTGCTTTACTGACAATTCAGTTTGTGTCGCTAAATCATCCCAACTTGTCATGTCGTCAATTAAACACGATACCACCGTGTCGCTCTTTGATTCAATATCCACACCACCCTGCGCACTGTAAGATAAATGAATACCAACACGATCTTGCATGAGCGATAGGTAGCGTTCTGCTGTAGCCTGGTATTTTACGTAGGACTCAACGACAAATGAACGATAGCCTTCATACTGTAACTTCTCAATTGATTGTTTGACGTCGCCCTGTTTTACATCGAGCAGGACGAGGCCTTTTTTAAAACGCCCTTTCACCGCTTGATCTACTTTTACGACGTAGCTTTTATAGCCCTTAACGGCCGAATAGTCCACACTATCAGAACCGTCATCAACAATGCTCCAACCGACATAGTGCAGGTCGAGCGCTTCATTAGCAATCTTCTTTGATCGATATTCAGATATCTTTCGGCGTGGCATCGCAATCTACTCAATATCCTCATCTGCTGCTCGCCACGTTACATATTTAGATTTAATATTTTGATAACTAAATATACCCAACACCTCAACTATCCACCGCCTAGAGAGAACTATATATGCTAGGAAATGTGTTCGCAGTTGCCTAAAATCAAACGTAAATACGCGATTACCGCTATACATATCGGCAACAAATGACGATAGTTTTATTGATGGTGCATCAATAAATTTTTCAAATAAATAGGTCACTAACGTGACAACAGGTAGTGTAATCCCCATAGATACTACAATAGCTTTATGGACACCAATAAAATTATGCAATCCAACAAAAATACCCAATCCTAGGGAAAGAAGAATCGGTAAATGAACTAAATAAAGTGCAAATGTATATTTACCTAGTACCGCAATCCTCGGATGCGAGAAGAACTTTGTCAACCTCGGAAGTAACAATGTAGCTAGAATAACTAATGTTGCGCCAATTGTTAGATAAAATGACATATTCTGTAGCTGTGTCATATTAGGTAACTGAATCCATTGGAACAATGTACCCACTAGACTAGTCGGTGGAAAAGCACCTAAACCGACCCCAATCACCGCACATATAACTAACACCCATGACGGTATAGACTGGAGTCGTCTTTTATAGTTTACGTATAGGTCCGCTAAGACCATGCCGATAATGAACCCCAGATACCATGAAGAAGCAAATGCTAGGCCCAGAATTACATATGTGACCCAGCGGTATCTTGAATTTAAAAATAATAAAGCCATACCAAAAATAATAAACGAGCCAATAAGCTCATACTTTATTGTCCACAAAACAGGATCGTATGATGCGCTACCGACCGTAAAGACACTATATATGCCTTGCACGAGAGCCTCCCAAAAGTTAGGCGTCTGTGGCCATAGTCCCGCAAGCCAAACCGAATGCGTAATCGTCACCGCCTGCCCCCTCCATATATCAAGACCTGACGCCATAATTACGTACGCAAAGAAAATTGCAGCGAGTACTGGTAACATTAACCGTGCGTATCTTTTAGTAGCGAGGCGCTTAATTACGTTTCTGTCGCCCGTTTTCAAAAAACCCACTGATAATACGAAACCACTCAACACGAAAAAAATTGCAACCGAGAATGATCCAGTCAGAAGCCCCATTATTGGATTGCCGTAGAGTTTATCCTCAAACCGCATACCCTGAACATGCGCGCCATCGTAGGACGCTGGGCCATAAAAGAATCCAGGGTAAAACATTAGTATAGTATGGAACAAAACTACGATAATTGCAGCGACACCACGTAATCCCTCAAGCTCCATAAAGCGAGTACTTTTAGTACTTTTTTGTATTGAATCTACCCCATTCATCGATACTAATTATTATAACATGATAAGATAAGATTACATATCTTCTCTAATGTTGAATTCGCAGTAAATAATACCTCACTATTTCATAGTCAGATATTCCGTTTATGGTATAATTAACTTAAGAAAACTGTAAAAATCAACAGCAATAAAGATAAGAGTAGAGTCTATGCAAATACATACAACTAAAAAAAGCAAGAAAATCCTCATAATCATCGTCACAATTGTCGTTGTTGCACTTGCTGCAACTGCTGCTGCATATCATTACAAATTAGGGCCATTCGTCTCACATAAAAATAATTCAATCAATTTAGCCCCTCCTACTAGTAACCAGAAAGCAGCGGGCAATAATATTAAGCAAAGTACACTTAATCAGACTCATAGTGGAAAAGAAAGTACCAGTAGCGACCCATCACCAGCGCCACAGCCTGTGGTGGGGAGTGATAAAAAGTCAGTTGGTATGGACATTACAGCCACAAACCAAACTGACACGACACTACAAATACGCACACTTATTCAAACTGTGACCAATAGCGGTACTTGTAGTCTTTCGATGAAGAGTACGCAAGGCGCAACCTACACGGCAAGCGTGGGGGTACAGGCCCAATCAAGTACTACGACCTGTAAAGGATTTGATATCCCACTTACATATCTAACGTCCGACACATGGACGATTTCCATTACCTTCTCTAGCAACAGCTTAATAGCATCAACCAGTGGAGAAGTGACTATTAAATAAGATGAATAAGATCATCCTCATCACCCTATCTTTAATTGGAATGGCGCTCCTCAACACGTCATCCGCTCACGCTACGTCAGGCTTTCAGGCTGGTCATATCATTGATGACTATATTTTCACGAATACCACCACCATGAATGTATCGAAGATTCAGGATTTTCTTAATAGTAAAGTTCCTACCTGCGATACCAACGGAGATCAACCGTCTGAAATGAAGAATACCGGCGTTCCTGATTACAACGGCGATGGCATAATCGAACGGTGGGAATGGGGTAAATATAATTACAATCAAACAACCTTCCCATGTTTGAAGGATTATACAGAGAATGGCCTTTCTTCTGCTCAGATTATTTACAACGCCGCTCAAAAATATCAAATAAACCCTCAAACTTTGATTGTGTTATTACAAAAAGAACAAGGACTAGTGACTGATACGTGGCCCCTTAGTGTGCAATACAGAAGCGCCACCGGATATGGTTGTCCGGATACCGCAGCGTGTGATTCTCAGTATTATGGCTTAACAAACCAAATCAATTGGGCGGCAACGATGTTCCATGCGATCATAGTTAATAACCCAAATTGGTTCACTCCCTATATCCTAGGAACGAACTATATCCC
>DHJF01000019.1 GCA_002404195.1 Candidatus Saccharibacteria bacterium UBA4727
GCTCCCCGCGGGGAGCTATTTTGTTGTTATCGCACATACAGCTAGGAGAGCTGGGCTACCTTGAGAAGCGCTCGCTCAATCAGCAGCCACGGTTCTCCGACAGAGTTCTTCATACCACTATCGGCTTCGGCAAAAGCAGCAATCACCTTTTTAATGCCGCTATGACCGTATTTCTTGGCATAGGGCGCTAGCTTCGACAATGCAAACGGATGAGCACCGACATCTTTAGCGACGGTCGCATCGTCACCAGCCACAGACAGCGCCGCCAGTTGAAAGGCCTGCCCGCTCAATAAGCCGAATAAGCGGTACGGGTCTTCGTGCAGCGCTAAGGTCGTGACCATTTGCTGCACCTTGACGCTATTACCACGCAGTGCCGCCTCGAATAAATTAAAGACGTTCTCGGTCGGTGACAACTCAATCACATCTTCGATCACCTGCGGGCTGACCTCTTCGAGGACGCTTAATTTCTGCAAGGCATGATAGAGCGTCCATTGGCTGACGCCGACCCGCGCCACCAACAGCTGAGTACTCTTTCTATCTAAAGCCAGGCCTTGCGCCTGTGCCTCGGCGTTCACCCACTGCTCGGCTTTCGCCGTGTCACGATCCGACCAGGCCATATACTCCTGTAGGTCAGCGGCTTTCTTTAAATCCTTATACGTTTTAGTACGCTTATCGAGCTTGGCCTCGACCAACACCAGCTGGACATCATCATTCACCCGCCCAAGCCAGTCGCTAAAATCCGCCCACAGCGTTTTATTCTCCGCTAGATTCCGGATGATCACCAGGCGTTTCGTCGCAAACAAGGTGCCACCCATCAATAAGTCGGGTAGTTGCTTGAGTTCGAGGCTGCTGCCGTCAATCTTCTCGGCGGCGCCGTCAAACGCTGTCACCAGCGCCTCAAGCGCTCGCTCAACTTCAAAACTATTATCACCAGTGAGGATTGTAATCATCTCTTACTATTCTACCTGACATTGCGGGCAAATGTGCGTCCCACGCCCAGCAGCTTTGAACTTGATGATTTCCGTCCCGCAGCGCGGGCACAGCAGGCCTTCGCGGCGGAACACACTCGCAAAGTCCATATAGCTGCCGCGCTTGCCTTCCGCGTTGACGTAATTCTTATCGGTACTACCACCCTTTTCAATCGCCAGATTCATTACAGCGCGTAAATCAGTATAGAGCGCTTCAAATTCAGCGGGCGTAACAGTTTTTACCAGACGCTTGGGGTGAATTTTGGCACCCCATAACGATTCATCGGCGTAAATGTTACCAACCCCCGCCACGACCGATTGGTCGAGCAGCGCCGCCTTGATGCTAGTTTTAGCACGCCTCGTAAAACGATCGGCAAATTGCTCGGCTGTAAAATCAGCTTCGAGTGGCTCGGGGCCAACTTTCTGCATGAATGGCAAGTCCATCACCATCATTGTCGGCAGCAGTCGCATCCAGCCAAATTTGCGCTGATCATTGAAATACAAATGGGCGCCGTCGGCAAACGTCAGTGTCACCCGAGTTGAACGATCGGGCAGTTCACCAATTAAACTATCGTTCGGATGCCCAGCCCCGAAGTTCTCTTCGCCGCGAAACACCAGCTGACCGGTCATTTTGAGATGAATCACCAGCGTGTAATCAGTTGCAAGATCAATCAATAATACCTTGGCCCGGCGGCGCACGTCGATAACCGTCGCGCCAATCAAAAAACGAGATACCGCATCCGGTGCATTCGGAAATCCCTTGGCGGTATCGTGCGTTTCGGCAGTAATAATTCGCCCAATAATTAACGCGTGGAGTCCGCTACGGACCGTTTCGACTTCAGGTAATTCTGGCATACACCCTACCGCTGGGGTCTCGCCTGAAGGGCGAGGAGTTGTTCGACATCGCGCGCCGTTTGCTCATTCGACTGATAGACAACCCCCTGCATGCCAGCCATTTTGGCGCCTTCAATGTTGGCCGCGACGTCGTCAATCATGACGCACTCTTCTGGTAGTAGCCCAAGCTGGGTCGCCATCAGCTCGTAGATGCGCGGGTCGGGTTTCACGAGGCGTACCTCACTCGATAATACGACGGCATCAAATAATTGCGCGCGCTCCTCGACTTTGAAAAAACTATTCATACCATCGATGCCAATATTACTCAGCATCCCCACTCGGTAGGAATGGCGGAGCGACTGGCTGTAGTCCAGCAAGCCTTGATTGCGCTGATGAATCCCTTGAATATGCGCGTCGACAAATGCGACGTCCAGACCAGCCAAATCAGCCACTTCTTGATTAAGTGCGGCTTGCGTTAAAAGACCAATGTCATAGGCGCGGTTCAGCTCACTGAGTTGCGGACGCAGACGCTCATAGTCTTTAATGTTCTGCTCATAAAAATGATGCGTCGCGTCGACATACAGGACGCCAAAACAATCGAAAATAATACCGCGAATCATACCTGTAGTATAGCCGAAAAATGAGGATAATAGTAGCGAGGAGTTTTAGCTCCGGTAGAAGCGGTTACAGGCCGATGGCGCTCAGCAACGTACCGTTGTCCGGGATTTGCTGTAAGAATAAACTCTGCACCTGTGGCACGTCGGCTTTAAATGAACCCTTTGAGCCACTACAGGTCGAAGTCCATAAATCTTTGACGCTGGCGCCACTATCAAGTGTTTCAAACATATAAATCTGACCGGTCGCACAGACGCCACGCATGTCATCTTTATCGCCAGTGAGGGCCGTACCGTCAATCATACTCGCACGGTTCAAGGCATAAACAAACTGAGTGTAAGCCTCGGTATTATTGCCGAGCTGCTTGCTGTCAATTACCTTATCTAAGTAACCCGAGTAGGTCACGAGCGAACGGCTGGTTGGTGACACGGTGATTTGGTAGGAACGAAAGTCCTCGTCGGCCACAATCGGACCACGGACAGTCATCCGTACCGCATGCGTCAGCGACGTGTTGAGTAGTGTCTGCTGGCTGGTGTCGATTTGTGTAGGGTTGCTAGTGGTGCCGCCGCCAAAAATAGCCCGGCCGACCGATACCAGTGCGGCAATCGCAATGGCGATGATAATAAGGAGTAAGACAATTGGGAGTACGCGTGATGAATTGCTTTTATACATGGCTTTACCGTATCACGTTTACGTCTAAAAGTCAACCCGCTGACCTCTAGAGTTCGCTCCAGTTCACACCACTCGTCACATCAACCTTGAGGCGCACACCCAGCGCTGGATAAATCGACTCCATCGTGTCGCGTAGTAGTTCACTCACCTTTTCGGCATTTTCTTTTGGACATTCAATCAAAATACTGTCATGAATCTGCAAGATTTGCGTCCCTAGGTCGCCAAGTTTCCGGTTGACCGCCAGCATTGCCATTTTCATCAGGTCGGCTTCGGTGCCCTGGATCGGCATATTGGCAGCCGCCCGCTTGGCGCTCTCGCGCACCATAAAGTTAGAGCTAGTGACATCGGGCGTTGGACGACGGCGGCCGAAATAGGTTTCGACGTAGCCGTCCGTGGCGGCTTTTTGGAGGGTGCTATCAATGTAGGCTCGGATTGGTGCGCGTAGCGCAAAATAACTATCAATAAACTGCTTGGCTTCCACGAAGTTCATACCCGTCGCAGCCGACAAGCCATGCGGACTCATACCGTAGAGTACGCCGAAGTTAATCACCTTGGCGGCCCGGCGTTGATTCTTAGTGACGTCATCCATGGGGATGCCATACACCTGACTGGCCGTTTTGGTGTGGATATCAACGTCACCGTTAAAATCATTAATCAGCTCTTTATCGTCGGCCAGCACGGCCGCAAGGCGAAGCTCAAACTGACTATAGTCGGCACTGACAAAGACCTTGTCGCCCTCGGGTATAAAGGCAGCGCGAATTTTACGCCCCAGCTCGCTGCGTACCGGGATATTTTGTAAATTCGGATTAGTACTGCTGAGTCGACCCGTGCTAGTACCATCTTGGTTAAAGGTAGTATGTACGCGGTCATGCGCGTCGGTCTGAAGTGGCAAGGTGTCGACATAGGTGTTTTTGAGCTTAGCCAGCTCGCGGGTTTTTTCAATCAGCTCAATAATCGGATGCTGGCCACGCAGCTTATCGAGCTCTTTTTGACCCGTGCTGTAGCCGGTTTTTCCCTTTTTGATGCCGGCCGTTGGCAGCTGTAACTTCGTAAACAACACCTCAGACAACTGCGCCGGGCTGCCGATGTTGAATTCGTAGCCGGCCATTGTATACATTTCTTGCTCAAGTGTGGCGTGTTGCTCGCCCAGTTGTGCGCTCATCGTTTCCAGTAAATTCGTATCAATCTTAATACCGGCGTGTTCCATGTCGAACAATAGTTTGGTCAGTGGAAAGTCGAGTGTGGCCGCAATATTGGCCACTTTCGGCTCGCGCGCAAAAGCAGCTTGTTGCTCGCCATACACTTTCCATAGCCCTGCCATCACCTGGCCTGGCGCTTCCACGGGCACGTCGCTGTGCAGCAAGCCTGCCAGCGTGCGATCACGCGTCAGCGAATCAATTAAGAAGGCAGCCTGCGCTACGTCGTGAACACTATCAAATGAGACGGCAGTCCCCTGCTTATCGGCGGCGTGATACAAGGCTTTGACGTCATACGCCACGACCTTGGTCATTTCTAGAATACGCCACATACTGGTTGAAACGTCAGCCAATGGCAGCTGACTGTAGGTTGTTTGATTAGTCGAGAGATAGAGCGTGTCACCGGCAAGATGCACCACAACCGACGCCTCAGCATCAAGACTGAGTGTCGTTGGCCAGTCGACCAATTGCAGTGTCGGCAGTGTTGGTTGAGCGGTCTCGACGCCAAACAAGCCGGCTTGATTGGTAACGGGTTTTTGCATGTGTTTTGGCAGGCGCCGAACAAGTGAACTAAATTCAAATTTTGTCAGAACGGCCGCAACCTTCGCCGTATCGAGCTTGCGCGTATCGAGCGCATCAACATCTAGCGTGACAGGTGCATCACACCAAATCTCGGCAACTTTTTTACTCATGTACGCCGAGTCTTTACCGGCTTCCAACTTTTTGGCGACCGCCGGCTTGATATCAGCAATATGCGCATAAATATTATCAAGTGTCCCGTATTCTTGCAGGAGCGCGACGCCGTTTTTTTCACCAATTCCCGGTACGCCTGGAATGTTGTCGCTGCTGTCGCCCTTCAGCGCTTTTAGGTCGACAAATTGTTCAACAGAAATCCCATATTTTTCTTCAAAATACTCGACATTAAACTGTTCAATGTCAGTGAAACCTTTTTTAAGGGCATAGACGTGCGTAAGTGGCCCAACCAGTTGCAACATATCCAGGTCACTGGTCATTAGGCAGGTTTCAATCCCCTGCTCGCTGGCCTGCTTGGAGAGCGCGCCCATAATATCGTCAGCCTCGTAATCGTCGTATTCATACAGCGGCCACGAAAAGGCTTCGAGTAGCTCATAGAGCAGCGGAATCTGTGTAAAGAAGTCATCGGGCGGTTTGGTGCGTCCGGCTTTATAGGTTGGAAGAATTTCAAGACGACGGCGAATACTGGTGCCTTTTTTATCCCAGGCCACAGCCACGTAGTCGGGCTCGAGTTTCTTCATAATCTCCAGCGCCAAACTGGCAAAGCCGTAGACGCCACCCGTTGGCGTACCGTCGCGCAGGCTTAACCCTGGCATGGCATAATAGCCCCGATAGAATACACTTTTGCCGTCAATCACGACCAGTCGTTTTGTCATGTTTTTAGTATAACAGATTGAGGCGACCATCATTCCGGGTCAAGTCGAGAATGGCGAATGCAAAACTGCTATACTAATAAGCATGAACAATACCAAAATCCTCGCCTTCGTTGGCCTCGCTGGTAGTGGCAAAAGCGCTGCCGTTGAATATCTCTCTCAAAAAGGCTACCCGCGCGTCTACTTTGGTGGTATCGTCCTCGACGCCATGACCGAAGCCGGCCTCGAACACACCCAAGAAAACGAAAAACCATTCCGCGAAGAACTCCGTGCCCGTGAAGGCAAAGATTTTGTCGTGAACCGTATTATTACGCAGATTAACGACCTCATCGACGCCGGTCAGCACCGCATCGTGGCCGACGGTCTGTACACCTGGACCGAATACAAAGCAATGAAGCGCGCCTTCCCTGGCGAACTCACTACGGTGGCAATTGTGACCCCAAAACGCCTGCGTCACCGCCGCCTCGCTCAACGACCGATTCGCCCCCTGACCGAAGCTGAATCTACCCAGCGTGACTGGGCCGAAATTGAGAACCTCGAAAAAGGCGGCCCGATTGCCATTGCCGACCATTACATCATCAACGATGGCAGCATGGAAAAACTCCATCAAGACATCGCCGCTGCCGCTGCCGAAATAAAATTCCTTGAATAATAAATTCTAGCTTTCGCTACTGGTTAATTGCTCAATCTCTTGGTCAAGCGACAGCG
>DHJF01000021.1:0-8214 GCA_002404195.1 Candidatus Saccharibacteria bacterium UBA4727
AAAATGTCCGCGGCCATAAGGACTGGGTAGTTGAAGAGACCGACAGAAACGCGATCAGAGCCGATCGTACCGGACTTATCTTTAAACTGTGTCATGCGCTGCATTTCACCAACTCCAACAAAGCAGTCAAGAATCCATGTCAGTTCACTGTGTGCCGGGATATAGCTTTGACGATATAAATGAATACTATCGTTATCGAGGGGTAAGCCGGCGGCAGTAAAGAGTCGTGCGTTGTGAAGAATCTGATCATGCAGCTCGTCGTGATTAATTGGCGTCGTAAAGCTATGCAAATCAGGGATAAACATATTGATCTGATACTCGTCAGACCTGGTTTTGGCCATGTCAATAATTGGCAAAATACCACCAAAGTAGTTGCCGATAGTTAAGTCGTTGTTGGCACGAAGGCCAGTGAGAATGACAGGTTTGCTCATAGTGTTCCTATTATAGCATTTTTAGGGGTGAAACGCGCTACTTCGGGCGTTTTGGCACGGTAAAACCGTCCATTGCGTGCCTAGCCCGCTGTAGCGGTTCATCAATTGTCTGCTTGGCGTCGGTTAAAGGCTGTGTAATCTGCTGCTTTACGTCATTGGCGGCGTTAGTGACGGTGTCTTTCAATCCACCTACATCCCTCAAGACGTCGTCTTTCAGGCCGGTGGCGTCTTTGACGATGTCACCAAAGGCAGAAGTCGCCTCTTTCTTGAGGTCATTAAACTCATTCGCAATACCTATCAAATCATCAAATAATCCCATAACCCCATGGTAGCACCTTTGAACAGCAAGATGTAAACCAAAAACTCCCCGTCGAAGTGACGAGGAGTTTTTGGTTTGTACAAATAGCTTAACGCTTTGAGTACTGTTCGCGCTTACGAGCAGAACGAAGACCATATTTCTTGCGTTCTTTTTCGCGTGGGTCGCGACGGAGGAATTCAGCCTTTTTCAGGGTCGAACGTAGGTCAGCGTGGCCAACAGTTAACGCCTTGGCGATAGCCAATTTGATAGCGTCAACTTGACCAGCTAAACCACCACCCTTTACTTTGATAGTAATATCAAAGTCTTTTTGCTTCGCAACAAGTGCGAGTGGGTCAGTGATTTCGGCAACCTTAGTTTTATCGCCTGAAAAGTATTCAGCTGCAGGCTTGTCGTTGATCGTTACTGTGCCTTTACCGGCGTACAAACGTGCACGAGCGGTAGCAGCTTTGCGGCGACCAAGACCGTAGAAGTATTTTCCTTCAGCCATGATTATTTAACCTCAACTTTCTCTGGAGTTTGAGCGGCGTGAGTGTGTTCAGCGCCAGGGAAAACTCGCAGACGCTTCATGCGCTCAGCAGCCAATTTGTTCTTTGGCAGCATGCCTTTGACGGCAGCGGTAATGATGCGTTCTGGGTGCTTGGTACGTACTTCTGACAAAGTAGCATCTTTGATACCACCTGGGAAGCCAGAGTGACGGTAGTAAACCTTACCAGTTTCTTTGTCACCAGTTACAACAGTGTTTGCAGCGTTGATAACGACAACGTAGTCGCCACCATCGATGTGAGCCGTGTAGGTTGGTTTGTATTTACCAATCAGGTGCTTTGCAATTTGTGTTGCAACGCGGCCAAGTGGTGCGTCGGCTGCATCAATTAAGATCCAACGACGAGTCACTTCGCTTGGTTTTTGGGAGTAAGTTTTTGCGTTAATAGCCATAACTATGCTTTCGCCTCCTCTTTAGGTGCGTCTTTCAGCTCGTCAACGAACTCAATGATCGCAAGTTGCGCACCGTCACCTACACGTAAACGTGTACGAACGACGCGAACGTGACCACTGGTACGTCCCATCAGCTGAGGAGCAATTACGTCAACCAGCTTGAAGGCTGCTGCTTGTGTAGACAAGGCAGCAATCACCATGCGGCGGTTGTGTAAATCACCCTTTTTCGCTTTTGTAATAACTTTTTCAATATAGCGCGATGTTTCTTTAGCTTTTTGCAGCGTTGTTTCAATCTTGCCATGTTCGACAAGACTTGTCGCCAAGCCTTTTAGCAGCGCGCGGCGCTGGTCGCGTTCGCGACCGAATTTGCGCCCTTTGTAACCGTGTCGGTGCATGTTAGAGTTCCAATTCTGCTAATTTATCTTTAACTTCGTCGAGCGCTTTGCTGCCGAAACCTTTTAGCTCACGGAGATCTTGTTCACTTAGCGTCACAAGATCGTGGACTGTGCGGATGTCATTGTTGACAAGTGCATTTGCAGTACGGGCAGTAAGGTTTAACTCTTCAATAGAAGTGTTAAGCTCGTTTGTTTCGTCTTCAGCTTCTTGACCAAGAGCAGGTGCAGCTTCAACAGTTGTCGAACCAGCAAGTGCTGTGTATTGGTTAACCAAGATCGCAGCTGCTTCTTCAAAAGCTTCGCGTGGGCTGATAGAACCGTCTGTTTCTACCGTGATAAGAAGCTTATCAAGGTTCGTTTCTTGACCAACACGAGTGTTGTCAACTTTGTAGCGTACACGGAGCACTGGGCTGAAAACAGCGTCCAGGGCAATCATGTCGCTGTGAATACGAGATTCTGATGAATCTTCGATAGTGCGGTAACCGCGGCCAGCTTCGACAACGAGGTCGATAACCACTGATTTTTTAGGATCATCAATTGTGGCAATAATTTGGTCGGGGTTAACAATCTCAACATCAGCTGATGTTTTGATGTCGCCGGCAGTAATAACGCCAGCACCTTTTTTCTCAAGACGTAGTTCAATAGGCTCGTCAGTGTGAACAGTTAGACGAACGTTTTTGAGGTTGAGCATGATGTCAACAACGTCTTCTTTTACACCAGCAACAGTTGTAAACTCGTGTGTTGCGCCTTCGATACGGAAAGCAACGATAGCTGCTCCACGAATGCTTGAAAGCAGAACGCGACGAAGACTGTTACCAAGGGTGTTGCCGTAACCGGCGTGAAGAGGTTCAATAACGAATTCTGCGCTGTGAGCGTCGATTTCGTTGATTCCTGCAAGTGCTGGGTCGTGAATTACTTTAGTCATATGTTTTTACTCCTTACCCTTAACGTGAGTAATACTCAACGATTAACTGCTCATTAATGTCTTGTTCTGCTTCTTCACGCTTAGGAAGACCGGTGATATCGATCGAAATCTTCTTAGCATCGCTTTTCAACCAGCTAAGAGGACCTTGGACAGAATTGTTTGTGACGTTGTCGATTTCAGTAAAGTAACCAGATTTAGCACTTTTTGGACGAATCGTAATAACATCACCAACTTTTAGGCGAATTGATGGAATATCAACACGGCGACCGTTGAGCATAAAATGCCCGTGGCCAACCAATTGACGAGCAGCACGACGACTGGTCGCAAAACCAGCGCGGTATACAGCGTTGTCCATACGGCGTTCGAGGAACTGGAGCAATAACTCACCAGGCAAAACACCGTGTTCGCTTGCGCGGTCGGCTTCTGTCATAAGACGAGCAAATTGCTTTTCAAGCAAACCGTAGGTTCGACGAACTTTTTGCTTCTCACGAAGTTGAGTTGCGTACAAACTTTGTTTACCCTGACGGCCATGAGCGTGTTGCCCTGGGATGCCAGCTTTTTTAGCCATAATTTTGACTGCTTTGGGGTGAAGTGCGTAACCTTCGCGACGACTTTGCTTCACAATAGGAGAAGTATCTCGTGCCATAGCTTAAGCCCTCCGTGCCTTACGTGGACGAACGCCACCATGAGGAACGCCGGTCACATCTTTAATACTATCGACGGCAATATCGAAACCGCCCATGGCGCGGATAGCCGCGTCACGTCCAAGGCCAACGCCTTTTACAAATACATCGACAGCGTTAACGCCGTGAAGTGATTTTGCAGCTTCGGCAGCTTTCTCGGCAGCAACCTGGGCAGCATACGCTGTACCCTTTTTGCTTCCGCGGAAACCACACGCACCAGCGCTACTTGCAGCTAGTACATTACCTTTTTTGTCAGAAAACGTCACAATTGTATTGTTGAACGTAGCCTGAATGTGCAGCTGACCAGAAGGAACTGATCGGCGCTGTTTCTTTCGAGTTGAAGTTTTTGCATCTGCCATAATCTAATTCCTTTCTACGTCTTAGACGCCGCTTTCTTTTGTGTGCCGCCAACTGCGATCGATTTACCCTTACGAGTTCGTGCATTCGTTCGGGTGCGCTGACCATGAACTGGAAGTCCGGCTTTGTGTCGAAGTCCGCGGTAAGAACCAACATCCTTCAGACGCTTAATATTATTTGTTACCAAGCGCTGTAGGTCGCCTTCGACGGTATAATCTGTGTCGATTATCTCGCGTAGACGTTGTTCTTCAGCCTCGGTGAGTTCTTTCACCCGAGTGGTCGGCTCAATTTTAGCCGCCGCAAGGATGGTCGATGCGAAGTGTGGACCGATGCCGTAAATATACGTCAAAGCGATCTGCACTTGCTTTTCAGATGGGATAACAATCCCAGCGATTCGAGCCATGCTTAACCCTGCCTTTGTTTATTCTTAGGTTTTTTCTTATTGATGATCCGGAGAACACCTTTACGGCGGACTATCTGATCATCGGGACTGATTTTTTTGACACTCGCACGAACTTTCATGAGCGCGTAAACTCCAGTTTCCGTTAAATTTAATCTCGCAAGCGGAAAACGATTCTGCCCTTCGTAAGATCGTAAGGGGTCATCTCGACTTCCACTTTATCGCCCGGCACTAGTCGAATAAAGTGCTTGCGCATTTTTCCGCTAATGTGGGCAATAATACTATGGCCGTTCTCAAGTTCTATGCGGAATTGAGTATTAGGCAGTGCTTCCACCACTGTTCCTTGCATCCGAATTACTTCTTTTTGATTAGCCATAAATTACAGTAGTTGATTATACACGAAAGACTACCTCAGTGCAAGCGCTTAGAAAATTACTTTGGCGACACGATGCGCTAAAGCTTGTTTAATACCACTATTGTAGCGCATTGTTTGCGCGTGTCAACTATTCGCGTAGCCCACCCTTTCGAGTGATTTCATACTCAGAACCATGCAACCCTATTACTCTCATCTCTCTACCGATAATTGCATTATCGACACAGAGATGAGGACAGAGAGAAGTTCGCCGTACTCATCGTTTACTAGGGTGTGTCTGAGGAGTTTATGATTCCTTTCGATTCACCTCCGGATCAGCCATGATGACGATGTCACCAAAATCGATGACCGCCACAACGCCATACCGTTCGCGGTTCTTGTTGAAAGAACGAACAATATAGTCGCTGATCTTGGCCGTTGAGTAGTGTGATTCTTGTCTGGTCTGCACCATCAGCAATGCCAGTGCATGGATCTGGGCATCCGAAATGAAGGTCACCTTACGGAATACCGCTCTTCCAATAAGCTGCCTTGCATCCGCCACATCAGGATAGTCCTGGCGGGCTGCGAACATAATCTGATCCAGACGAACATGCACAAATGCACCGACAATGCGCTGCATATTGCGCTCATTGTCTCGGTAGATGTCGCGCACGAGCGCCTGGGAGTAGGCTTTTTTGGCGATACGCCCCAGATCGATCCTGACATGCTTATGCCAACGACGGAGTGCTGACGCATTTTTACTGCGTACTGCGATGGACAAATCAGGCATTCCTACCTTCTCTGTCAATGTGCTACTAGAACGCCAGGGACTTCCCCCGACAGTAGACTGGTTATTTATAGCAGATTTTATGTAGCTTAGCAAGAAATGAGAAACGCCACCCCGGGCGCCTTGCCACAACGATACTATTGTTGTGGGCTTACAGGCGCCTCTAGGTGGCGTTAAGAAGGAGCGGTAGTCTTGTCGACTACTAATGCACGAACTGACCGCTCAGCGTTCGCAGAGCGAACTGAGCCGTCTTACGTTCGGTCGCCGCCCGCTTCAGGCATGCCTTGAGCGCTGCGATTGTCTTTCCGGACGCACGGAAATCTCGTTCGCAGCTGTCAAGCGCGTTGAGAATCCGCTGGCGAACCACGTCGTTGGCGTAGCTCCCGTCGTCGATGAAGTCGAGCAGTGCCTCCCGCGTGATTGGCGCGGTGAACACTGCAGAGTCGAGCTTCGCGACGAGCAGACGCATTTCCTTGTCGATATCAGCGGCTTTGCTTTCAGCATTGCGCTTGATAATCGGGTTAAGTTCGTGCATTGTAACTCCTTATAAAAGAACCGTCCGCACTGTGCGAACGGCTACTGTCGAGTTGCATATGGCTTGGGCCACGTATTGTTATATCATAATATCCTTCGTAAGAACAATAGTTTTTCATATAAAAGTGAAAATGCCGACCAGAACGCTCTTCTACCGGCAAAAGTAATGAAACTTTCGCGGGTGAAGAGGCGCTCCGGGCGGCATTGCTTTACTGAAGGTTAGGCTACCTCGCAAGCTCAGCCTCGAGAGCAATCCGCAGTCCTGCGACCGCTCGCTCTTGGAGCTCGTTGAGCTCAGTGAGTCCTCTGCGCTCCATGCCAGTTGCTATGTAGTCGCGGTAGGCCTCGAGCGGGCGGTATATGCAGACTTCCAGCATTACCCTGCGGCAACGTGTCTCCCTGCCCTCGACCGCAAGTTGCGGCACGACTTCAACTTTTACAACTGGCTGCGTGTGATCCTTTGCGAACAATGTCCCCAGTGACATCGTACAGTCCTTCCTTCAAATAAAGCATCCGCTACTTACACAGCGGATGGTATCGTTGTGCCAAAGTATTGGCACGTACTGTTATAGCACTTGCATAGCGTCTACGCAAGAGGTTTTATTCGTAATCGTCGTACGTCACCATTAGAGCACGTGAATTGATCTGTCGTAGTGAATCAAGACCAACCTGCACCACGATCAGCAAACCAGTACCGCCGATGGCGAGGTTGCTGGCGTTGATGCCAAGCTGCGCAAAGACGTATTCAGCGCCAAACGGCATAATAGCGATCACACCAAGCGCGATAGAACCAAACAGCACCAAGCGACTCATCATTGTACGTAGGTATTTTTCGGTTTGGATGCCCGGGCGAACACCTTCGATGAAGCCACCTTGTTTTTGCAAGTTTTCGGCGATTTCAGTGGTGTTAAAGACGATACCAGTGTAGAAGTAGGTAAACAGAATCACGAGTACGAAGTAACAAATCGGATAAATCAATGCGCTCATCGTACTGCCCGTAAAGGCACCTGGCTGCGGTGCTTGAAACCAGGTAATCAGGTTGGTCGCGAGCTGTGTGTAGGCAGTATTGTGTGTCGCTTTAATCACTTGTCCGAGGAAAGCTGGAAGTGATAGAAAGGCAACAGCAAAGATAACGGGGATGACACCAGCAGCAATTAGCTTAACGGGCAGAATGCTTTTGACGCCGCCGTAACTACTATTGCCCTGGACGCGCTTGGCGTAGTTAATGGTGATGATGCGCTGCGCTTCGTTGATTTTCACCAGCGCGTAGAGTACTCCTAGCGAGACGACGCAGACGCCGAGTGTTACCCAGAATGATAATGGGTTCACCGGAATGTGGAACCAACCAAAGACGCTGAGCGTTCCTTTTGAGGTGTCGAAGAGTGAGTTAATGATAGTCGACAGTGTCGTTGGTAGCTGGCTAATAATACCGGCAAAGATCACGAGGCTGATACCGTTACCGATACCTTGCTCGGTAATCAACTCACCGAGCCACATCAGCAGCATCGCACCGGCGGTCATAGCCGTGACGGCGACGATCCATTCGATAGGGGTCGGCGCTGACAGTCCAACGGAGTTACCCGCCAGAACAGTTTGACGCAAGATGTAGATGAACGCGATAGACTGAATAACCGCTAGAGGTAGCGCAATCATGCGTGTCCACTGGTTGATCTTACGACGGCCAGATTCACCGTCTTTATGAAGCTCTTCGAGCTTAGGAATCGCCTTCGTAAGGAGCTGGCTGATAATTGAGGCGGTAATGAATGGGCTCATACCCACCAGGACGATAGAGAACTGTGCCAGCGCACCACCAGAGAGGAGGTTTAAGAAGCCGCCGAAGTTACTGCCACCAATCACGCTGTTGATGACTGCTTTTAGTTGCGTTGGTTCGGCCAGTGGTACAGGGATATGTGCCAACAAGCGATAGGCTACAAAAATGCCGATAACGATAATCAGGCGCTTTTGCATGTCTTTATTTTTGAGCGATCGGAAAACGGTCTTCCAGTTCATTATGTGTTCTCTACCCTTATTTATTACACGGCTACAGTATGCGCAGCCATAATTCTGTCATCATTATACTATAGAGTTGTCAAAAAAG
>DHJF01000021.1:8571-23272 GCA_002404195.1 Candidatus Saccharibacteria bacterium UBA4727
ACCTGATAGGGGCTAATTTGTGAGACCGCCGCTACAAGTTTTTTACCTTGCACACTTCCGTCAACCTTCAGATCTAAGCAGGCTTTGCTATCGAGCGTGACCCGACGTGGGTTATCAAGATTTGAATCGTCACCACCGTACTTCGGGACGTCCTTGAAAGCATCTACAGACATGGTCGTCATTGGCTCCTTGCTAATAACAACACCATCGCCTGGGAGTGTATGATTCTGTGCGTCATATTCAACGCGGTGCTCTTGCTCGGCTTTTGCCGGAGCAATAATCCCAGCCTGTACCCAAGAGTAGATACCAAACGCCAGCGCTCCAGCCCCGACACCACTTATTGCGGTTTTCGCCAGCCCCTTGAAAAGCTTCCTTCGATCTTCTCGCTTGTAGTACTCTGCTCGGGCATTCTTTTCTTTTTTATCACTAGCCATTCGATCAAGATCTAAACGCTTCTTGTTAATTTGTTTTTCAAGTTCTTTTGTTGAAGATTTTATTGAATCTTGCAATACATCCATCATCGGATCGTCATCCGACAAAGCAGTCATCTCATCATTCAGATTAACCGCAATACCTTGCTCGGTAATAGAAAAGTAGGACATATCAACGGTGTCGTCGTCTTCGCGCTTGATTCCGATTGCGACATATGTTGCAGGTGTCGTCTCGGATGGCCGTATACACACCTCGCTCATGAGGGTCACAGCCTCATTGTCAAACTCACCTTTGCGTGTCCGCGTGCCGCTACTCATTCGGCCCTGACCAGCCTCGCTAAGTAGACCAAGACTATTTCCGTCGCTCATTGCTTCATTGAGAGCGTGCGCATCTTTATAAAGACGAGGCCTCTGCTTGTTATTGTCAACCTCACCATAATGTCCGTCCCATAGCGAGCTGGACTTTTCAGATACACTCATTTTGCACTCCTTAAATTTAAGTTATTATACCATATTATATATTCATCTCTAAAAAGTCGAAGGCCCCGCTACCCTTACAGGAGGCGGGGCTCGACCGTAGGGTGCGGGGTCATTACTAAGGGCTGTTTCGATGTGCTCGCCTCACGAGTGTCACGCCTTCAGGCAGCCAAGGGCCGTGGGCGCCTTTAGTCATATCAGAGTCTTCCAGATCGTAGAGAAGTGCGTAATCGCCACGCTTCTCTGATGGAATTGCCTTACGGAGAACATTGTCGGCATCCCATCCCGCCGAAATTTTTAAATTACGAAGTTCCCGATACGACATGAATTAACACAATAGCAAAGGTGCTACTCCACAAAAAAACACCCGCCATAACGACGGGTGTTTTAGTTTTCAGACAAATGTCTTACTTGTCAGCTTTTTCAGCTTCTTTGGTGCTTTTCTTGAGCGGTGTTGGAGTCTTTTCGAAACTACCACCAGCTTTCGCAATCGCAGCCTGAACGCTTTTAGATGCGCCCTGAACCTTGAGGGTTACCTTTTCAGTTAATTCACCACGGAGGATGACTTTAACGGTGTGGAAAGGTGTGCCAATGTAGCCTTCTTTGAACAATGAGAAGTTGTCGACTGTTTTACCAGCAAACGCGTTCAAGTGATCAAGATAGACAACCTGTGCGGGTGTCGCAAGGCTCTTAAAGCCACGAGCTTTTGGTACGGCTTGAACAAGTGCGCGCTGTCCACCTTGGAACATGACACCTAGTTTTTTACCTGTACGTGCGCCCTGACCTTTTGTACCACGACCGGCAGTTTTACCTTGGCCGGCAGCGATGCCGCGGCCCTTGCGTTTGCGGTCTTTGTTGGCAACAACAGTAAGTTCGTTGTATTTCATTACTTAGCCTCCTCTTTTACAGCTGCCTTTTTAGGAGCGGCTTTCTTCTTTGGAGCGCTGAGCCATTCGTCGCGAGGAACAAGTGCCTTCAAAGCGTCGATTGTCGCGTAAGCGATGTTCACTTTGTTGGTTGAACCCAGTGATTTTGAAAGCATGTTACGGATACCTGTTACACCGATGATTGAACGAACCACACCGCCGGCAATAATACCGGTACCTGGAGCAGCTGGCTTAATCAATACTTGCGCGCCGGAAACTTTCAATTCTACATCGTGTGGAATTGTGTCACCTTCAATAGGGATCGTAATCATGTTCTTTTTCGCAACATCAGTTGCTTTTGCAATTGCAGTCTGAACGTCTTGGCCTTTAGAGACACCGACGCCAACTTTGTTTTTACGGTCACCAACAACAACAAGTGCCTTAAAGCGGAAACGGCGTCCACCTTTTACCACACGGGCAACACGGTCGATGTTGATTACGAGTTCTTCAAATTGCTTTGGCTCTGCATCAGCGCCATTTCGTCGGTCATCGCGACGACCACCACGCTGCTGTGGACGGCCACCTTGGGCGCCAGCTGGTCGTGGGGTAGTATTTGCTGTAGGTTCAGCCATACTAAAACTCCATTCCTTCTTTACGTGCAGCGTCAGCGAGTGCGCTTAGGCGACCAGCGTACTGGCGACCGTTGCGATCAAATACAACTGCGTTAATCTTTGCTTTTTTCGCTTTTTTCGCGATATCAGTACCAACAAAGGCGGCCTGCTCAGTAACTGTGCCTTCTTGTTTCGTACCAACAGTCGTGCTGGCAGCAACGGTTTTTTGCGCAACATCATCAATCAGCTGTGCGCTGACGTGCTTGTTGCTGATAGTAACTGTCAAACGAGGGCGTTCGGCAGTACCGGTAACTTTGCTACGTACGCGGTTTTTGCGTAGTGACTTGTTAAGCAATTTTTTTGCTAGGTTTGCAGCCATGATTACTTACCAGCCTTTCCTGCCTTGCGAAGGATAACTTCGTCAGCATATTTAATACCCTTACCCTTGTACGGTTCAGGCTTTTTAAGGGAGCGAATTTCTGCAGCAACTTGGCCAACAGCTTGTTTGTCGATACCGCTAACTGTAATAGTCATCTTCTCGACAGCAAGGTTGATACCGTCTTTAGCGGTGTATTTCACTGGGTGTGAAAAACCGAGCAGCATTTCAATTTCGCTGCCACCACCGCTTACGCGGAAACCGACACCGTTGATTTCGAGCTTCTTTTCAAAAGCTTTGGTTACACCGTCAACAGCATTGTTGAGCAGTGAACGTTGCAGGCCGTGTTGGGCTTTAGCAACTTTTTCGTCATCGTGACGTGTCACGATAGCTTGTGTACCTTCAAGAGTAACTGTCACGTCGCTCAGATGCGGAACGGTTAATTCGCCTTTAGGGCCCTTAACTGTAATAACATCTGAGTCAACCGTGATTGTCACGCCCGCAGGTACGTCAATTGGTAGTTTTCCGATTCGACTCATGTCTACTTCTTTCTTTATGGCAAGCGAAGCTGTTTGTTTTCGAGCTTTCATTCAAAAGAATGAGGCGCAAAATCTCCCAGATTTCACTCGCAAATTATTATCTTGATAAGCATAGCATATCAGAGGTAATCTTGCAACTAGCCACGACATATTGTTGGTAGCGACCTTCATATGTTACAATTTTTCTAAGCATAAACAAATAGGAGCATTCTTTTTGAAAAAACCCGCATTTAAATCAATTTTCATAATCACCGTCATTCTTACGGCTCTCTCTTTCGGACAACTCTTGAATGTCGTCAGTCCACAGACTGTCAAAACGACACCAGTCATATTTCTAAGTATCACTTCTTTACTTCTCGCAATCGCATCGATCGTCGTCGTAGTGCGCTACCTCGTTACCTACAAGCCGTCACGACTCACTGTCACTGCAGGAGTTGTTGCGACATTCGGTCTCCTCTTCGGCACATTACTCTGCGTATGGTATCTCGTTAAAGCGCTCAGTTAGTCGTAGTAAAATCATTAAAAAGAACCTCCCGTATGGGAGGTTCTTTTTAGATAAACTAGAATCCTAGTAAACCTTGAGTAGAAGTTCGCCACCAAGCTTCAGCTTGTAGGCAACGTGACCTGGCATCACACCTTGTGAGGTAGAGATTAAGACCATGCCACGACCGCTCTTAATGCGTGGAATATCACCAGCTGCAACGTATACGCGGCGGCCAGGTTTAGACATACGATTAATTTCGGTAATGTTACAGTTTTCGCCAGGTTTGTTGATCGTAACGACCAATGTGTCCCGTGGCTTACCAGCTTCTACTTTGACATCAGTCAAGTATTTCGCTTTTTTCAATTCTTCAGCAACAACTTTCTTCAGTTTGCTACTAGGAACACGGATTTCGTTTTTGCCAACCATCGACGCATTTCGGATGCGAGTAAGAAGGTCAGCGATTGGGTCAGTTGATTGTAATGACATAATTTATTCCTTTCCTTCTTACCAACTACTTTTAGTAACGCCTGGGATTTCTCCCTTAGATGCTTTTTCACGGAAGTTAATACGGTTTAAACCGAACTTACGCATGTAGGCACGTGGACGGCCGTGAAGAAAATCACGGTTCTTCCAACGAGTTGGTGAACTATTCTTTGGTAATGCTTGCAAACCATCGAGGTCACCGAGTTCTTTGAGTTCAGCGCGTTTAGCGGCAAACTTCAAAATCATTTTCTTACGTTTTTCGTCGCGAGCGACGGCAGATTTCTTAGCCATTAACGTTTGCCTCCTTGTTTCTCAAATGGTACACCAAACTTCTCAAGTAGTGCACGGCTGTGAGCAGGGTCTTCATTCGTAATGTTGAAGGTTACCTGGAGGCCGTGAAGTACTTGCGTCTCTTCGAATGTCAACTCTGGGAAAATTGATTGCTCAATGATACCGAGGTTATAGTTGCCACCTTTGTCGAACTTAGTTGATACACCATGAAAGTCACGAACACGAGGAAGTGCAACGTTTGCCAGACGGTCGAGGAACTCGTACATACGAGGCCCACGAAGGGTGACGCTGATACCAACGCGGTTCATGCCGGCACGGATCTTAAAACCTGCAATAGATTTTTTCGCCATGCGGTCAACTGGTGCCTGACCAGTGATCTTTACTAATGTGTTTTTGACGGCTTCGTAAAAACGCTTGTCGTCTTTGTTCTTACCGATACCAACGCTTACCACAATTTTTTCGAGCTTCGGTACTTGGTGTACGTTCACAAGATTCAATTCGGCTTGTAGTTCTTTGACATAAGTATCCTTATACAAAGCTTTCAAGCGAGGAGTAGCGGCAGTAGTAGCTGTAGCTTTTGCCATTACTTGATCTCCTTATTTTTTGCCTGACGAGCCAAGCGAACTTTAGCGCCGTCGGCGTTCTTTACATAGCCGACGCGGCTGGTAGTACCAGCTTTTTCGTCAACCACGAGTGCTACTTTATGTAGCGGTGTTGCCACGTGAATGTCTTTGCTGCCACCACGAGGGTTAAGCTGCGAAGGTTTAACGTGACGGTGTTTTGTACCAATACCTTCAACCAGTACGGCATTCTTCTTGGTCAAAACCTGAAGAACTTTACCAGTGGTACCTTTATTAACACCGCTGATCAGTTTGACGATATCGTCTTTTTGAATACGTTGTGCCATATTAGAGTACCTCCGGTGCTAGGCTGATGATTTTGCTGTAGCCCATGTCACGCAATTCGCGTGGCACTGGCCCAAAAACACGAGTACCTTTAGGGTTTTTATCGTCACCGATAATCACGCAGGCGTTATCGTCAAAAGCGATAGTGCTGCCGTCTTTACGGTGAATTTGATCTTTGGTACGAACGATAACTGCCTTTACGACGCTTTTTCGTTTGATGATACCAGTTGCGTTCGCAGTTTTCACTGTACACACGATAACGTCACCAACGCGAGCGTAACGACGCTTCGTACCACCGAGAACACGGATACAAAGAACTTCTTTGGCACCAGAGTTATCGGTTACTTTTAGTCGGGTTTCTTGCTGAATCATAACTAAGCCTTTGCCTCGTCATCTTTTAGCTCGATTGAACCACGTGATTTTTCATCAATGCTGACCAGAGCGAAAGCTTTGCGCTTTG
The DNA here is from genome assembly GCA_002404195.1 of Candidatus Saccharibacteria bacterium UBA4727. Classification (GTDB taxonomy): domain Bacteria; phylum Patescibacteriota; class Saccharimonadia; order Saccharimonadales; family Saccharimonadaceae; genus UBA6022. The sequence goes on from DHJF01000021.1 coordinate 14,495, forward strand.
AAACTGGGCGAGTTGGGGTAATAGTTACCTTGTCGCCGATTTTCGCTTCGTTCTTTTCGTCGTGGGCGGCGTATTTGCGGGTAACAGAATACTGCTTGCCATAAATAGGATGCGTTTCACGACTAGTCACAGAGATGGTGATGGTTTTGTCCGCAACGTCCGACGTTACGATACCAGTCAATGTCTTGGCCATATTACTTACTCTCCTTTACGTCTGCTAGCTCAGCTGCTCGGATGGCAGTGTGCAAGCGCGCGATATCTTTACGAACGAGTGTGAGGGCACGTGGGTTGACGAGTTCGCCAGCCGCGTGACTTCGCTTCGCTGCGAGTTGATCAGCAATCTTAGTTGCAAGATCAGTTCGTAGCTGCTCGATTGTCTTTACTTCTTCAGCTTTCTTGGTCGTTTTTTTATCAGCCATTATGCTTGCTCCCTTACAACGAATTTGGTTTTGACAGGAAGTTTGTGTGACGCGAGGCGCATAGCTTCGCGAGCAACTTCTTCATCAACACCCTTCATTTCGAATAAAATGGTGCCGGCCTTTACTTTAGCGACGAAGAACTCTGGGTTACCTTTACCTGAACCCATTTTCACATCTTGTGGCTTGCGAGTCACAGGAGTGTGTGGGAAGATACGGATCCAAATTTTACCACCACGTTTGATGTGACGGGTCATCGCCTGACGAGCTGACTCGATCTGACGACTAGTGATTCGTTCGTTAGACTGGCTCTGGAGGCCGTAGTCACCAAAGGCAACATACTGACCGCGAGTGGCGCGTCCCGGGTTTTTACCCTTGCGAACTTTTCGATATTTCATTTTCTTAGGTAGCAACATTAGCGATCAGCCCTTTCTCCCTTGTAGATCCAGACTTTTACGCCGACGATACCTGCACCAGGCAGTACCGCACGAGCAGTGTGAAAGTCGATATCAGCACGAAGGGTGTGAAGAGGAACTGAACCCTCAATCACCTTTTCTTTACGAGCCATCTCAGCGTTGTTCAAACGGCCGGATACTTGGATACGGATACCCTTAGCACCAGCTGCCATTGTGTTCTGAGCGGTCATCTTAGTAGCGCGACGAAAATTAATACGTCGTTCTAGCTGACGAGCGATGTTCTCAGCGACAAGCTTGGCAGCAAGTTCTGGTCGTTTGACTTCTTCGATGTTGATACGCACAGGCAAGCTGGCGATTTTCTCGATGTTAGCTTTGAGTTCAGTCACACCTGCACCACCACGACCGATCACAACACCAGCTTTGGCAGTGTGAATGGTAATAGTAATCAGGTTAGCCGAACGTTCAATCTCAATACGATTGATAGTTGGACGAGATGAGAACTTTGCTTCAATCATCTCACGGATTCGAATGTCTTCCGACAGCCATTTAGCAAAGTCTTTTTTGCCAGCAACAAACCAGCGTGAATCCCAGTTTTTAGTAAGCTGAAGACGGAAACTAATTGGGTTTACTTTTTGGCCCATTTATTTGCTCTCCTTCTTTACTGGCTTAGCAGCAGCTTTCACTGTTGTCTCGGCCTTCACTTCTGTTGTTGTAACAGAGGCTTTCTTAGGTTTTTCAGCACCGCTTACTTCAACCAAGATGTGGCTTGATTTCTTCTGGAATGCTAAGGCGCGACCACGTGAAGCAGGTTTAAAGCGCTTCAGGCGAGGGCCAGCAGTTACAGAAAGAGTGGTAATCTCTAGTGTCTTACCGTCAAGATTATGGTTGTTGGTTGCATTTGCTTTAGCGCTTTCGATAGCTTTTTTAACAGCTAGGGCAGCGCGACGTGGAACGTGGTCAAGGATAACAAGTGCGTCAGCCACGGTGCGACCGCGTACGAGGGCGGCAACTTGGCCAACCTTTCGTGGTGCTTGGTCAACACCTTTAGCGTAGGCGCGTACAGTATATTGTTGTGCCATTACTTCTTATCCTTTCCACCGTGCTTACGGAATTTACGTGTTGGGCTAAACTCACCGAGTTTGTGACCAACCATATTTTCCGAGACAAGCACAGGAACGTGGACACGACCGTTGTGAACAGCGATCGTTTTGCCTACCATCTCTGGGGTAATCGTGCTAGCACGAGCCCAAGTCTTGATGACAGTGCGATCATCGCTTGCAAGCGCCGCCACTTTTTTAGCGAGCTTGAAGTCGATGAATGGACCTTTTTTCAGTGATCGACTCATAGTTACTTCTTCCTCTTCGCATCATGGCGACTCTTAACAATCAACCCGGCAACGTCTTTACGTCGACGAGTACGGTACCCAAGTGTCAATTGACCCCAAGGTGTCTTAGGCGTACGGCCGACACCGTGAGCACCACCGTCACCACCACCGTGCGGGTGATCAACAGCGTTCATAGCAATACCACGAACACTAGGGCGAATACCCTTGCGGCGATTGCGACCGGCAGAACCGATTTTGACGTTTTGGTGCTGGACGTTACCGACAACACCGATAGCAGCAGTACATTCCAAACGGAAACGACGTACTTCACCAGATGGCATACGCACCATGGCGTAGTCACCTTCTTTGGCCATCAATTGGGCTTTTGTACCAGCTGAACGAACCATTTGGGCACCCTTGCCGATTTGAATCTCGATCGCGTAGATCTGAGTACCGACAGGAATGTTGGCGAGTGGCATGCGGTTTGAGCTCTCAATTGGAGCATCAGGACCGCTGGTGATTACTTTACCCTTGCTCATGCTTGTATCAGCTAAAATGTAGTGATACAGACCGTTCTGATCTTTAATACGAGCAATACGAGCTGAACGATTCGGGTCGTATTCGATTTCTTCAATCGTTGCAACCGTACCTGGTTCAAGCTTGTGATTCATCAAGCGGTAGTGTCGTTTAACACCACCACCACGGTGACGAACAGTAATACGACCAGTGTTGTTACGACCGGCGTTTTGCTTTTTGCTCTTCAGCAAGCTTTTGAGCGGCTTACGGGTGGTAACCTCGCTCATGTCTTGACTGGTCATGCCACGGCGAGCAGGAGTAGTAGGGTTATATGCTTGAATTGGCATTACTTCTTCTCCTTCACTTCTGTAGGCTGCTGTTCAAATACTTGGATGCTACTACCTTCAGCAAGTGTTACGTAAGCTTTTTTAGAGTCCTTACGAGTTGTCTTGCCAGGTTGCGCACGTTTACCGCGGCTAAAGCGAACTGCTTTACCCGTTTGTACCAAAGTTTTGATGCGTTCTACTTTTACTTCAAATTGAGCTTCCACAGCCGCAACAATCTGTTGTTTGTTGGCGGTTAGTGGAACGTTAAATACGTAAACATTGTTTTGCGACTGAGCATAGGCTTTCTCAGTTGCACGTGGGATAACGCTAATTTGTGTCATATTACGCCTCCTCCTTTACCAACCATGTCGTGATGACAGGGATTGATTTAGCAGATAATACGATATGGTCAGCGTTGAGGATGTGGTACACACTCAAGTAATTTGCACGAATCAATAACGCGTTTTGAACGTTATTAGTTGCGCGAATCAACTCTGGCGTCTTTTCATCGACAACGATCAACGTTTTACGGTTGAGCTTGTTGTCAGCCAAAAATTTGACCACTTCGCTGGTTTTACCAGTTGTTTTAATGTCTTTAATGACAATCTTGCCTGCAACATTGGCGAGTGTCAGTGCTTGCTTGACAGCAACACGCTTACTCGTTGTTGAAACACGCTTGGTATAGTTTTCATTGCCACGAGGGCCGAAAACAACACCACCACCGCGCCAGATTGGGTTACGGCTTGAACCGAAACGTGCACGGCCGGTGCCTTTTTGCTTCCATGGTTTTTTACCACCACCGCGAACTTCACCACGTTGTAGTGTTGTTGCGTTAGCGCCACGGCTGTTAGCAAGGTAGCTGTCATAGGCAAGTTTTAGTAGTTCATGGTTTTGTACATCAACTGCGAAAACCGCTTCAGGTAGAGCAGTTTTAGCGACTGCTGGTTTAGTAGTCTCAGCCATTATGCTTTCCCTCCGATGATAATCAAACCTTTTTTCGGACCAGGCACTGCGCCCTTGAGACCGATCAAGTTGTTGACTGCATCTACATAGGCAACTTCGAGGTTCTTAACGGTAACACGGTCGTGACCCATACGGCCAGCCATTTTCTTACCTTTAAAGACCTTTTGTGGATACATTGATCCAATCGAACCAGGCTTACGAACGTTACCGTTACCACCGTGAGTCGATTTGCTTGTATTAAAGTTGTGTCGTTTTACCGTACCGGCAAAACCCTTACCTTTACTTGTACCGGTTGCATCGACGATGTCACCCAAGTTAAAAGTTGTTACGTCGATCGTGCTCCCTACCAAGAGGCCTTCTGGTAGTTCTTCTACACGAAATTCCCGAATGTGTTTCGGGGTCACTTTGGCTGGACTGGTGTGTCCAACAACGGCCTTGCTCAAGTTCTTACCCTCACCATATGCCACCTGGACTGCGTTGTATCCGTCGGTTTCGACAGACTTGACTTGAGTCACAGTCACGGGGCCAGCTTGAATAATCGTCACAGGAACTGCGCGACCATCCTCACTAATGATTTGGGTCATACCAATTTTGGTACCGAGAAGTGCTTTCATTGCCCTTTTGCTCCCACTTAAAATTCTTGGTGGAGGGTAGTTTCTACAGATGTAGACTTGCCGATTCACCAAGAACGAGTTGTTATTACGTAATAAGTTACCTCCTCAATATAGCACAACAGAGGCGAAGTGTCAACATGTCTGGTGCAACCCATCAGATGTCATGTTAGATTGATATATGCATGTATATATGTTATAATAGAAACAGTGGTATTCAGTCTACGGATAGTCCGTAGCTACGAGTCTCAAGGAGATTACCATGGAACCATCATATATTTCAAGTGACATGCCCGATGGCCCAACTGCCCCAGCCGGGTACGTTCCAAGTGAGTGTACCGTGGTGCTTCAGTCGGTGAGCGTCGTCCCGAGAGAGAACGAGCCCAAGCGCCCATCACTGGACGCAAAGGTACTCATCCAGGGTAGCGGAACGCCCTGGGATGGTCTTTATCATCTCACCGCCGACAAAGACAACCGCGACACATTGAATGCTTGGCTGCTCGACTGGTTACTCGCAATGCCTAGCGTCACCGGCTGCCAGCCGCGTACGTGTCGGGTGAAAGTCGCAGCACGCACATCGGCATTCCACGACGGATATTTCGTCATTCACGCAGTCGAACTGTTTGAAGACGGATGGGGCCAGCTGGCTCCCGTCCTCGACTAGCTCGTACTTCCCTCGCTGGCGGCTTTCTCTCAAGAGATTGCCGCCAGCTCGAGCATATGAAGTACGAGCTCTTTTATTTGGCGAGTCTTTTCACCGCTCGACCTGTATACCATACATATGATTCTAAAATGGCCTGGCGCGTTCATCAAGCGACATACTCTCCTCCTCTTGATTGTTACGGCTGCGTGCATGAGTGCGGTCGCGTTTTTGTACGTCCTCAATATGCAAGTCGCCGCTCAAACCACCGTTCTCGAACAATCCAGGCGCAGTGAAAGTGCCAGAATTAACGCCGCCATTGTCAAAATAAAGCTCAAAAAAGCGGCCGAGGCAGCGAGTAGTACTGGAACGTAAGCGGTGGCGACTACGCGGGTTAAATAACGATACCGGCAGGAACAAAGTAGCAGATAATTGTCACGACGATAAGTATCGCGTACCAGATTTTACGATCAATCTGTAACGGCTCAAACCGACGAACCAGCAATAAGCCGACCAGTAACCCAACCGGGATACCACTAAAAGGGATGCCCTGCCATGTCACCGGTGTGGCAAATTTCAGCCAAAACGTCCCAAGCAAGACAAATACGACAAGCTTTAAAAGATAGGTACTGTCTGATTCAGTGATTTTCTCGTAACCCTTGCGGCTGATTGCGGTGATGTTGGAGTGTGTACTTGTTTGTTTTTTGCGTGTCATTAGGCTTAAGTATAACAAATCACCCTGTAATTGCATAATTCCTCTTGAATCATTGGGGGCAATCAGCCATACTACTGATATTACTTAAGGTTAAGGAATATTATGCCTAAAACAACAAAAAAGACAGTCGCTCAATCGACAGCGAAAGCGAAAAAGCCAGTCACTCACAAGAAAGCAGCAGCAAAGCACGCTAAAGCAGAGGGTCCTCGCTCATTTCGCCTCTATACTGAAACGAAACCATTTCTTACACCACTCCCAACCGTTCAGTCACTTTACTGGCTGATCATCGGCGTGCTCGTTCTCTTGCTTGCCGGCTGGGCTATGTACCTTACGGTTCAAATTCAGTCTATTTACGACACAATTACCCCTGACTACGTCAAGACGTCTGTTACAACTAAGCAGTAGGTTTCCTCTTCTTTTTAAAAATACCTCGCTACTTGGCGAGGTATTTTTAATGTTCGACGTAGATTACATGCGAATTTCGGCGTCAACACCAGCTGGAAGGCTAAGGTTTTGCAGAGAGTCGATAGTCTTTGGTGTCGCGTTAGTGATGTCGATCAGGCGTTTGTGAACGCGCATTTCGAAAGCTTCACCGCCTGTTTTGTAGACGTGTGGGCTTTTTACCACTGTAAACGTGCTACGACGAGTTGGTAGTGGTACAGGGCCGGCAATGCTCGCACCGGTACGGATAGCCGTGTCGATAATTTGCTTTGCTGATTGGTCGATGACTTTGTGGTCGTATGCCTTGAGGCGAATACGAATTCGTAGGCCTTCTGCTGCAGGTTTGTCTGCCATTTGGAAACTCCTTTGAACGCGCGGGCGTTCAGTTGCGCTATCGTAACCTCTGCTCGAATCGCTGTTATTACGTCTGGCTGAGTTCTCGATAGAATTGTTAATACATCTGATAGTATAGCAGTTCAACAACTAAATGTAAATTGACCGAAGTAATGATCTATGTTGAAATACTGCAGAGCTCTCTATCTTCGTCGTCTTGTTCGATCAGTCCTATGGTTAAGGCTAGTAATTATTGTAAATACATGTTATAATCAATAGTTGGAAAGCTATCATCGAGATTGTTCGAACCCACCTATCTGGAGGCAACACATGAACCTCACCACCACCGAACTCATCGCGTTCAATGAGCTCAAGACCAAGATCTCTGACTGGTTTAGTACTGGAACTGCGGTGTTCAACAAAGACCACCTCAATGCTCCGGCGGACCAGTTTGTCGTGTTTGCCGAAATTCAGCTCACTGAAATGGGGCGAGTTACTCGGGAAGCCTCACTCTCGTCGTCAATGCTCCGAGAGCTCCTGAGTAAGGACTACGCTTTTATCGCTTCGGTGCGCATCGAGCCCCAGATTGAGCGAATTTTGATTCGCATCTGCCGGGGAGAGCAAGAGGAGCTCACCACCACATAACCCCGCCCGCCCGTCGAGAGCACCCCGCAAGGTCGCCTCCGTGCGACAAGCGGGGTGCTTTTTTGCCCAAAAAGTGGTAAAATATATAACGATTACCTCCATTACGTGAGATAAAGTACAGTCTTTGGGTGCAATACTCGAATCCAACAGAAAGAAATAACAATGCCTGAACAACAGAGCGATAGCAGAGATGCAATCGTCACTTGTATCTCTCGTTCGATGCTACGGCAACTCAAAAGCGAGAACATTGTTTTTGCTTTAGTTTCCTACAGCTTTTTGAACGCGGAGCTCGTCGGTTTCACAAATGATGACCTTCAGGCCATCGCACTGACAATAGCCGAAAACCTCACAAGCGAAGGGTACGGCGTCGAAGTTCACCACATAAGACCGTCCGTACCGTTCATTACACACCGATTTATTGGCGGACTCCGTGATAAGCAGATGGCGTGATCAATAACGTCGTCAGTCTGCTTGGTCGGCAGCGACGACTGCGACTCGTCGTCGCAGCGGACCTACAACAACCCAGCCCGTCGCAGGACACACCACGTTTAGTCAGCTCGCCTATGCCAATCAGTTTCGCTGAATGGAAAGGTGACGCCCGGTTAGCGAAGGCGCAACCACTCGTCCAAATAACGGTCTGCAACGTCCTTGCTATGATCGGCGTCAATCCGGATACCGGCGCGACAACCAAGCAAGAAGCCCATATTGAGCTCCGGTTCGATCTTCTTGTGGAAGGCGGTGTGACACTTAAACAGTTCAAGGAGGAGACGTCTGAGATACTTCGCACGATACTTTGCCGGCCAGTACTTGTCACGCAATCGCATAAGAGTGGTATCCCCTTTCTCGTGTACACGATTGCACCCAAATTTTTTATCATCCCCCGACAACCGTAGAGCAAGTACCCCTAAAAAGGCGCTCCGGTTGCCGGGGTATTTGTTTTATCGCGTCTTTCGTGCAAACTGTGGTATTGTTGGTAAATCGTTCTCGACTCGATTCTCTGAAGGGATTATCATGACGGTAATAGATCAGACCACACGAACAGCTCAAGAGGTTGCTGCGCATATTGTCAAGGAAGCTGAGGCTGAGGCAGCAAAGCTGGCTATCGGCGACCACTTCGATATTAGTGACGCCGGTGAGCTGTCATGCAGCCGCGAAATGTCAATGCTGGTTCGCCTCGAGGCACTCAGCCCAGACTGTACAGTCAAACACCACCATAGTACTGGCGATGGCTGCCATCGTTTCGAGAAAATTCGATAACACCCCCGACATTCGTCGAGCATACCCCGCCACTTGGGTCGCTCCAAGTGGCGGGGTATTTGCTTTATTTGATATACTAAGTGAGAGTTACTTTGTACGGATATTCAAGTGATAGATACGCTTACCTACCCTTACCGATAGGAAATAAACATGACCCTTTCACGAGACATCGCCA
>DHJF01000015.1:0-373 GCA_002404195.1 Candidatus Saccharibacteria bacterium UBA4727
TTGCGTCACTTAAAAAACGTCTCGACACCACGCTGGCCGAACGCTACCCGGAAACTTCGCGCAGTACTTGGCAAAAACACATCAAAGCTGGCCATGTGACCGTCAACGGCGTCGTGCAAGAGTCGCCAAAATTTGATGTGCTTGAGGCTGATGCTATCGCGGTGAATACACCAGATGCAACCGACCACACAGAGCAAGAACTACCGATTATCTACATCGACGACAATGTGATTGTTATTAACAAACCAGTCGGCGTACTGAGCCACGCCAAAGGCGCGCTCAACGATGAGTTTACCGTAGCAGAATTCTTCCGTCGTTATTGTAGTTACAACCTTGACACCAACCGCCCAGGCATTGTTCACCGTCTCGACCG
>DHJF01000015.1:454-13263 GCA_002404195.1 Candidatus Saccharibacteria bacterium UBA4727
ACCGCGACACGAGTGGTGTGATGATTGGCGCCCGCAACGAAGCGACCGCAACCATGCTGCAAAAGCAATTTGCCGACCGCAAAACCAAGAAAACCTACATCGCTATCTTGAAGGGTCATCCAAAGCAAAGCGAAGCCAAGATTGACCTACCAATTGGCCGTAACCCGAACGCACCGAGCACCTTCCGTGTCGACCCTAAGGGCAAGCCAGCCATCACCAGCTACCGCGTGCTGGCCGAAGATAAAAAGAACAGCCTAGTTGAGCTTCAGCCAAAAACTGGTCGCACACACCAGCTACGCGTTCACATGCAGTACCTCGGTACGCCGATTCTTGGTGACCGTGTCTATGGAAAAGCTGATGAACGCCTGTATCTCCATGCTTATTCACTCGAGGTGACGATTCCGGTTAGCGACCGTCGCACGTTCACTGCGCCAGTCCCGGCTGATTTTACTACTCACTTTGCAGAAGCGAAACGCTAACGATGCTGGCGGTACATCCTACTGCCCAGGCGCGCATCGATACCTTAGTTACTGATTTACCACAGGCAGTTCTTTTGAGTGGCACGCGTGGCGTTGGACTCTACACCATTGCCAGGAGTATTGCGGCGAAGCAGCTCTTCGCCGAAGTTCGACCGCAAAACATCAAAGAGCAGGTTGATAGTGAGCATGGTACGATTAGCGTCAAAATGATTCGCGAACTGTACAATCAGACGGGTACAAAACAAAGCAACAGGCAGGTCGTTATTATCGACGACGCTGATAAAATGAGCCGTGGCGCCCAAGCTGCTTTTTTAAAGCTACTTGAAGAGCCAAACAGTCATATTCACTTCATTCTCACCACTCATGCACCTCAAGATCTCTTAAAGACCATTCGCTCAAGGCTACAAGAGACTGTCATAGGGCCGATTACCCCAGAGCAGACCATAATACTCCTCAGTACTCTAAACGTCACAGATGTGGCCAAAACAGCTCAGCTGCGCTATATTGCCATGGGCCTCCCGGCTGAACTGATACGACTTGCGACCGATACCGACTATTTTACGGCCAGGGCAGGCGTGATGGGTGACGCACGCACTCTATTGCAAGGCAGCGCGTACGCGAAACTGTTGATTGCTCAAAAGTATCATAGTCAGCGCGAGACCGCACTGCAACTAATTGATAGTGCACTGTTGATGGCGCGGCGCAGTCTGAGCGATAAGCCGCAGCATGGCCTAGTCGTGCAGCTCGATAAGCTTCTTAAAACCCGGCTTGCCATCGCAAGCAATGGCAATATCCGCTTACAGCTCGCTCTGTTTGTGTTATAGCGGTACGAATAAATCGAACCGCTGCAACACACCCTCACTCGGCAGAACATAAGTAAGATGATGTTCTGCGCTCGTTCGGTTGTGTTATAATAGAAGTACTATGTTAGCAATTCTATTAGTATGTGTGTTTGGTGTGTGGGCAGTTTTACGTCACCAAACCATCAACGAAGTAGTGACCGATCTACCGGTCAAAATCTCTGAAAAACTAGACCAGCTCTGGAGTGTTGCTCAGGAGTCTCTGCGTGACCGCAAATATCTGCGTGCTGAGAAAGCCCTTCTTACCATTCTTCGCGTCGACGAACGTAACGCAACCGCTTATAACCGTCTTGGTATTTTGTACGCCAAACAGCAAGCCTTTAAGGATGCTATCGAATGTTTTGAAATCGCTCAGAGCCTCGAGCCAAGCGCGAGTAGCTTGCATAATGTTGGTCTGATTTATTACGAAACTGGCAATTACGAAAAAGCTGGTCTCGCCTTTGAACAAGCCCTGACGATGGAAAACGACCTGGCCTCACGACACATCGCGTACGCCAAGGTACAAGAAAAACTTGGCCGCAACAAGCGAATGATCGAGTCGTTAGAACAAGCTGTTGCTCTCGACCCGATTCCACAAACGCTGACCGTTCTCGCTGATGCCTACGACCGTAATGGTCAGGAAGAGCTCGCCCTTCGCCTACGCGAAAAAGCCGCAAAGATCATTATTCCCCAAGGCCAGCCGCGCCGCGTCCGCCAAGTACGCCGGGTGATGTAGCCGTTTGGCAATCCTTAATAATCTGATATAATATAAAACAAGTTCGTTTCTTTTACAGCCGTAGACAGGAGGCATCATGTATCTTCCCAGCAACCACCGGGAGACAAGTGACTCGCTTGAACTCATCATTCGCAGCTACCACTACCCTGAGAGTGGATTTTTACAAATGATAGCCGAAAAAGAGCTGCAATCACGGTTTCGCGATTTATTCGCCGAAATCGAGCTTGTACTCATCGCGTGCGCGAGCGCCTCCGTCATACAGTCCAGTGATAACCAACGTCTGGCTGCGAGTGTGACATGTCGCGCTAGTGCATCTATCATTGATGGAAAACGCATACGTCTGGCCTTGCCGCCACTTGTCTAAGCCAAGCCATCAAACGAACAAAGGCCCTGAAGATTTATTTCAGGGCCTGCTTTATACTTCTATGGATTGCTTTAGTTCAGTCGCTACTGCAGAAAGTTCCGCTTCGGGGGAATCTTCGCGAGAACCAGGTCGGTAGAGAAATTCACGGGGCTCATACTCAATGATACCAGCATCGCCAGGGGTTCGTGGCACGACATGCAAATGAAAATGAGGCACTGATTGACCATATTCCTTACCTTCATTCCAGGCACAGTTAAAACCTTCCGCACCATAGGCACGGTGCAAACCATTCTTTACAACATGCAAAAGTTCAAAAATATCACCTCGTTCAACGTCAGTCAACTCTTCAAATGTTTCAACCACTCGCTTAGGCGAAATAAGAGTGTGGCCGGGTGTAATCGGAATATTCGTGAGGAATGCAAAAGCCGTTTCGTTTTCGGCGACAGTTCGCTCTTTGATTTCAGGTAAGGTCGTAAAGATTGATTGTTTTTCAGACATAGAGATAGTATACCAAAAAATGCTAAGTACTAACGAGTCGCATAGGCGACGATAACGATCGTTAGCCCAACAAGAAGTAACAGCCAATAGATGACCGTTATAATAATAGCGATCAGAGGAAGTTTTTGGTTTTTTCCCTGAGAAGCTGGAAGCGGAATAAACTCCGCTGGATATATGAGGGCAGCTGGGAGAAATGCGATAATGTAGGCGATGCGACGGAGGGTGTTCATAGGGAAAGTATAGCAGAGAATAGTAGGGAAGTAGGACGGCGATCGCTGACGCTCCCTATTTCCGCTTATTCATTAAAATGAGCAAGCTAATTTTAATTTCAATCGCTGCACGAACCTACGAACTTTTGCCGGAAACAAAAGACTTCGTAGGTTTGAACGCTACGGGCACCAAGTGAAATACCCTATGCGGCGAGGCATAGGGTATTTCACTTGGTGCTGGAAGTAGGACTCGAACCTACGAAGCCGAAAGGCGGGAGATTTACAGTCTCCTGTGATTGCCACTACACGATTCCAGCCCGTAACTCAAATGAATGAATTCTAATATGGAGCCGCTTTACGGATTCGAACCGTAGACCTGCTGTTTACAAAACAGCTGCTCTAACCAGCTGAGCTAAAGCGGCATATATACCGTAGTACAGATACAAGTGTACATAATTTTTTATTGAATAGCAACCCCTTGAGCTTATAAATAATTAGTGAAGCTGCATGCTACAATAGCTGTAGTATGATACAGAAATCGATACTACAAGAACTCTATGGCGAAGACGGTAAATCAATGGCGGAAATTGCCAGTCGATTAGGCTGTTCCGCGAATACCGTCGATTATTGGATGAGGATACATAAAATTCCCAAGCGCTCAATTAGTGACGCTATCTACATGAAACACAACCCTGATGGCGATCCATTTATCATGCCGAAAATACAGACCATGCAACAGGCGGAACTATACGGTCTCGGTATTGGCCTATACTGGGGTGAGGGCACCAAGGCTAATAAATATGCTGTACGGCTTGGCAACACGGATCCGGAGCTTCTAAAAATGTTTAAACGATTTCTCGTGGAGCTCTTCGGAATCAATCCGCAAGATTTGCGCTATAGCCTGCAGATCTTCACTGATATCGATCAAAAAGAGGCTCTTCGCTACTGGTATGAGCAACTCGAGGCTATTCCTTCGCAGTTTTATAAAGTTCACGTTACAATATCGGGTTCAATCGGCACTTACAGAAAGAAAAGTCAGTACGGAGTTGTCACTATCTACTACCACAATAAGAAATTACGTGATATTCTAGTTAAGATGTTGCCGCGATAGCTCAGTCGGTAGAGCGTTTGCATGGTAAGCAAAAGGTCCCGAGTTCGAATCTCGGTCGTGGCTCCACATAGTTTATTACCCCATTTTAGGGGTATTTTTTTCATCAAACACTCTTGTCTGTAGCGAAACAATCAAGGGGTTTTATCCTATCATAACGATTTTATATACGTCGACCCCTAGCAATTCAAATAAATTCATGCTACAATTAACAAGATTGCAATAACAAATCTAAGTGAGTAAGTAATGGCAAAGAAGAATACAAAGCGCAAATTGGTTGGTCTCGTCAGTGATCTTAGCGGTCACCGCACCTACTACACCACAAAAAACACGCAAACGACAACGGAAAAGCTTGTTTTAAAGAAATATGATCCTGTTGCGCGAACCCACGCAACCTACACTGAAACTAAGAAGAACCTCGGTCGTAACGAAATTAAACCTCGCAAGGGTTAATTCCACAAAAAACGCTCCATCTCGGAGCGTTTTTGCTATAGTACTATTATGCTCGAAACAGAATACCGTAAACAACAGCAAAAGATTAATGATAAGCGCAGCTGGCCACTCACGATTACTTTTAGTATCTTGGCACTATTTCCAATCTCTGGTATCGTTGCCGTTCTAGAATATGTCGGCAACAATATGCCGCTCATTCTAACGGTCATTGTTCCATTAGCTCTTATTTCTCTGGTGCTCGTCGGCGCAGCCATCAACGGTGGCCGTAAAGTTGCAGTCGACGCATTCGATGCCGTGATGAGTATTCTCTTTTATTGGCCCTAAATGGCCTATATATTAAGATGCAGACCACAATCCGTGCGTCAATCGCTATATCTATCAGTCGTGGTCGATTTGCATATCAAGCGCCTTCGCTAGCCAAATGCCATATTTAATCATCTTTTCAAGCAATGCCGGTGTTGGGCGATGATTTTCGGCATAGAGATACAAGCAACCCTCGCTAATCTCAATCGTCAGGCCGCCAAACTGCTCACCGATAATCTTTGTCAGCGCCGGATGAAACAGGCGCCCAGCACCGATGCTATGTGCTGGATCGGCATAGAGAGCATAGCGCGCCAGAAAGCCCGAGTCATATCCATCAGACACAGTCAGTGGTAGTCGCGTAAAATGCGAGAACTTCGTAAACAACTGCGCGTAAAATGATTCGGTATGCGTATGAAGCCCTAAAAAGAGGTGGGGTAAATCGACTGATTGATGCAGGTCGAACGTCATAATTACCCACTCGTGCGTGCGAGCTGGCTTGCCTGGAAAGCGAAGTGTGTCGCTTCGCTCAACTAAAGCAATGTCGTAATCGTCGAACGACCCAATACAGTAGTGATTGTCGCGATGATGCGCCGAGACAGTTAAGCCGCGCACTAACCGGTGTTCATCACCGTGCTGATCAACGTAACCGAAATACACCAAGCCCGTTTTGTTGGCAAAGTGCATAAAGACCCGTTTATGAAGTCGTGATTGAATCACTTTCGCTGGCACAAGTCGCTTCACGAGCTGCTTACTTTTAGCGGCAGTCGTGCGGATGGTCATGGCTTTTTCTCTGTAATCGTATCAAGCAGTGAGGCAATGTATTCGGCGTGGCTCCAAGTCAGTGGTGCGACCGATACGAATGATTCGTCAACCGGGCTGAGCTGCTCGGAGAATATGCCAGTACTGCTGGCGTGGTCGCGTACCCAGTCGATAATTCGCATTGCGGCATCGTGTTGGTCGGTTTCGATATGATACTGAGCCAGCCAGAGCGACGTAATGAACCACGGGTTACCAGTCGTATTGTGGTCAACGCGGCAGTATGAATCGTTCTCGTAGCGAGGCAGGCCAATCGCGCCGTCGTTCACGCCGAATGTTTGCTTGAGCGTCTCAACCGTCGCCGTTAATTCTTCACTGCCGATGGGGAACAAGCCGAACATAAAAGCACCGAAGACGCTCGACATGTCGAAGGTATCGTTGTAGGTAAGTACACCGTCTTTCACGCGTACGCCCTTATAAAAGGCACGGCGCTCAGGGTTATATAAGTGGCGACGAGCAGCGGCCAGAATATCATCGGCTGCCGAGCGCCATTTGACGGCATTGTCAGAATCGCTCGCCGCTTCAGCTAAGTCGGCTGCGGCCAGAAGCGCGGCGTAGGTGACGGATGTCGTATAGGTTGTCGTCAGATAGACTTCTTCCCATAGATCGTAGGACGGCTTTGGCAAGCCGGTTGTTTCGTCTATATATTCCGCCAAGAAATTAGCCATCGGTTGCACCATTGATTCATAGAAATCATGTAACAACCGCGGTGAGGCATGCTGTTGGTAGAACTGCGCAAATACAAATAGGGTCAGCGCCGTCTCGTCTTCTTGGATTGGCGGGGCAACCTCACCGTCTTGGACGTACGGGTGCCAACTGCTTCCGAGTGCACCATCGGCCCGGTATTTGTGCATTAAGTAGCCACCGGGGTGAAGCCCGCGTCGACAAAATTCAAAGAAGCGGTAGGCCTCGTCTTTGTAACCCATCCGTATCAGTGGCCATAGGACGTAGGCGCCATCACGTGGCCAGCAGTAGCCGTAGGCATCGCGCGAATAATTAAGCATGGTCGTGTCGGTACTGGCGATAACCGCGCCCCGTTTATCAATCTGTGACTTAATAATCATCACGCTACGGAGAAAGTTTTCGCGGTGACCGGGTGCAATCTTATCAGCCACTTGAACGGCCGGCTCTAGCCAGGTGTGCCACCAATTAGCTGTTTGGTGCAGTCGCTTTGAGACGCCATCCTCAAGTATTTGCTTATGAACATAGAGCGCTTCGCGCATCGAGGTACCGGCCGCAATCCAGTAATACACGCGCTGCGAACTGAGTCCGGGTACGTTAAATTTAAAGCGTAAAATAGAATCGACACGGCCATGTTCAACATTACAGAAACTAAGCTCGCCGTCGTCGGCATCGCGATACGAGCCTTCGTGGCCCTCAATTCCGAACAGACCAACGGTGTATTGGTCGAATGGCCGGTCGTCTACAGTGCCTGAGATAATGAAGGCCCGACGGCCGCGATAATGCAAAATAGCGTTGCTGTCGGGTAGGTACTGGGCAGTGTCGGTATTACTGCGAGCGTCACCAATCACGAAAGCTTGGTGCATAAACAAGCGGACTTCACGTTCGTCGTCACGCAGGTTGACGACATGGATGTTGCGGACAAAAGCGCTAATTTGAGCATCAACCGCATCGTCAAATTCAAGCAGTATGCCAATGTTGTCGTTGCGCGCCACGATATGGCCAACGAGTGCCCGGTGAGGATACTGAAACGAAATATTCCAGTTGCCGTCGTCAAGCCAGCTGAGAGCGCCATCAACCCAGATGCCTATTTTATGGCGCGGAGAATTACCGGCAGCGTGATTTTCAAGCCCAACGTAGGGGAAATAGAGATCATGCACCATGCCAAAACGGTTAATGCCGACATGCAGCTCGCCGTTACTCAGGACAATTGGTCTAGCCATGCAGGCCTCCGTGTCGATGATGGGCCATTAAACGATAGCGCACGTCACGTAGGGCGTTCATGTAATACAAAAAAGCATCATAGGGCGAGTCGTACGGGCTAAAATAGGCGTGCACGTCACCGTCAGTGAACCATTTAGTACACATGTAGTAGGCATGGTCGGATGTTTGCAGCTTGCGCCAGTCGCCAATGAGGTCTACATCTTCAGTGCGAATCACCGCATCTTCGAGCGCATACAGATGTCGCATGGCTTCGTGTTGCATACTATTACCCAGCCACGCCGTGAGGTCACGTTCGCTGTCGGCCCAGGTAACTGTTTGAGGCATACTAATTTCACCCTGTGGTTCATGGGCATCAATGGCTTCGCTCGTCGTATAAAACGTATTGTCGGGGTTTTGCAGCCACTTACCGACAAAGCTTTCGAAGAAGTTGAAGATACCCGTATCTTCCCACTGGTGTTCACCGAATGTTTCGTAGTCCATAAAAAGGTTCACCAGCGGGCTGTCAGCAATAGAGGCATTCGCCCATTCGCTATACGTATCAGCGTTCAGTGGCCACTGCTCCCAGGCTTGATTACTAAAGCGGAAGGCCAAGTCATCGCTCAAGTGGTAATTCTTCAGCAGCAGGCTGATGCTCTTTGTGCCGGCCGGGCGGTAGACAAAGTTTGGACTACGCCACTGCAAGATGGGATCCCAGCCTTCGGCGAGGATACCCTTAAAGCCATAATCATCGGCCCATTTCGCCAGCTCGTCGTTATAGGCCAGCTCAGTATTACGAAACACCGATGTCTCAACACCGAATAAATCACGGATCTTCTGGCGGTGCATTTCAACTTGGCGTTCAAATTCCGTACGGCTATAAAAGAATGCCAGGCTGTGGTAGTACGTTTCAGACACAATCTCAACCCGGCCGGTCGCAACTAGGCGCTTGAAGCTGTCAAGCACATCTGGCGCCCACAGCTCGGCTTGTTCGATAAAGGTACCGGTAATACTCAGTGAGACTTTAAATTCTGGGTGCTTCGCCAGTAACTTTTCGAGCAGCGCGTTCATTGGGCGGTATGATTTATCGGCGACCTTACGAAGAATCAGTTCGTTGTTACGGTTGGCGTCGTTTTCCGGGTGGGCGTCGAAATAATCGTGCTGTTCGGCCGTGTCGAAAATAGTATACTGACGCACGCGGAGCGGCTGGTGGACGTGGAGGTAAAGGACAATACCACGCTTGCTCATACGGTCACTCCTTGTTTCATATGGTCGTATAGCTGCATACATTTTGTGGCAACATCGTGCCACGACAGGCGAGCATATTCGTGTTTGACGTTTGCTTTTAGCTCGCTGGCGAGAGCCTGCGAGGTCGCAATACCGACAATTTGGTCAGCCAGGACGTCAGTATCCCAAAAATCGTACCGAAAAATACTATGGAGTACTTCACCAACGCCAGATTGACGAGTGATAATAAGGGCAGAGTTATAGTGCGCCGCTTCAAGTGCGGTCAGGCCGAACGGCTCACTGACTGAGCTCATCACAAATATATCCGCCACGTTATAGGCGTCGCGCCACTGCTTACCGCGCACAAAGCCAGTAAAAAAGACTTTGTCAGCAATGCCAAGCTCGGCACTCAGCGCCATCAATTCGTCGCGCTGCTCACCATCACCAGCCAATAAGAAGACAAGTTTGTCGTGTTTTTCACAAGCCCGCGCTGCTGCTCGAATAAAGTGCGCCAAACCTTTTTGAATCGTAAAGCGGGTCACAGTAGCCACAATTGTGTAGCCTTCTTCTTTTAGCCATTCTAAGTATTTATACGTCTGGTGGTCATATTCGTAAGCCCCAAGCGTTTGCACATCGATAGCGTTATGAATAACCTCAATTTTATCGGCTGGAATATCATATTTTTTCACAATAATTGCCTTGGTGATGTTGCTCACGGCGATAATTCTATCAGCCATCATCAAGCCTTGATATTCAATTTCGTGAACAATCGGGTTACCTGACAGATCGCCCGACCTATCAAATTCGGTTGCGTGGACATGAACAATGAGTGGCGCATCAGTCAGAGCTTTGGCGCGCATACCGGCTTCCATTGTGAGCCAGTCATGAGCATGAATAGCGTCCGGCTTGTGCTTTTTGACCATGTTCTCGACAAACTTTACGTATTGACGCTGAACGCCTCGAATATCACGCACATCTCCTGGTGTAATCTTCTCTAGCGACTGGGTAGTGACGTACTTGCTGTCATACGCACCCATCAAGCCGTTGCGGTCGAGAGGCTCAAGTGGAGTTGCGGCATGAATCGTCATAAATTCGGTATCTGGATGATGTGCCTGATAGGGGACGACAAAATCAATCCGCGCGCCTTGTTGCGCCAGAGCTTTAGACATATGGTAACAGGCCACGCCTAAGCCGCCACTGTTGTGCGGTGGAAGTTCCCACCCAAGCATTAGTATGTTCATACCGTTTGCTACCAGACTATAACGCCCGAACGCTCCTTACTTGTACTTACTTTCCTTCATTATAGGTCGGCGCTTATGCTTTTACAACCTTGACATTACCTGAGACATATTTAGTCGTTATTCAGGGGAGGATACGCTACAATAGAAGGGTGATTGACCAAAATAACATAAACAGTAGCGTACGCGATATTCAAAAGTTTTTCGACGACCCAGGCACATTTGGTGCGATTGTTATTTTGGGAATTTCTCTCATTGTGGCCTATATTTTGAGTCGTTTTCTGACCAGTGGTATCATCAAACTGGCTCAAATCGTCGGTGCGCACTCTGACAATGAATCAAATGAGGATAGAGCACTTCGTCTTCGTCAAATTGAAACTTATCTCAGTGTTGCGATTGCCGCAGTGCGCGCCCTCATCGTTGCCGCAACGGGCATTGTTGTCTGGATTACCATTAATCCGTCCGGTATCGGAGCCGCCGCAACCATTGGCGCCAGCGCCTTTTTCGTCGTGTTCGCCGGTCAATCATTCGGCATGATTATACGTGATATCACCACCGGAACTGCCATGATTATCGAAAAATGGTTCAACGTGGGTGACTTTATTAAAATCGAACCATTTGTTGATGTTTCAGGAGTAGTTGAACGCTTAACACTGCGTTCGACGCGCCTCCGTAGCCTCAACGGCGAAATCATCTGGATTCATAACCAACAGATCCAAGCCGTCCATGTCACGCCACGCGGTGTGCGCACCATGGCTGTTGATATTTTTGTACGCGATAGGGTAGCCGGCGAGCGCGCCATTGAAAAAATTGTCGGTACCGTCCCGACTGGTACTATGATGATGGCCCGACCACTGCGCATTAAATACGCCGAACGCTGGGACGATGAATTATGGCGCATTACCGTCGTCGGCTCGATGTTACCCGGCCGCGAATGGCTGGTCGAGCGCTATTTCGTGAATGCCCTCAAGGACATCGACGAAGGCGTTCCGAAAGCCGAGCGCTTAATCGTCCACGAACCGATTGCTCGCTACGCCGATAGTGAAGCCGACCGTCGCTTTAAGCGCGCCGTCCGCGTTGCAAAAGACAAATAGTTACCCCTAGCAGCTCGCCTAAATATCTGATACAATAAGCCAGTGTAAAGGGGTATAGTACAGCGGTTAGTGCGTAGGTCTCCAAAACCTGAAACCGTGGTTCGATTCCACGTACCCCTGCCAAGCATAATCACGGTGATAAAAGATTTCCTCGGAAGTCTTTTTGTTTGATATGATGAGAGCATGAATTTAGAGTATCCATATCAACTTGTCGCGTTCCTCGAAAATGAGCCTGAAGTTGGTGAGCCGGTTTACTACGGAGAGAACGGCTGGTTTCCGCATATTGCATTAAAGCGACGCTTCAAGACAGTAGGCACTACGGAGGATGAATTACTCAACAAGCTAGCTACGTACTGCAGTAGCACGCCAAGCTTCACTATACAGACGAAAGACCTAACGCAACCAGGCCGGATACCCGTTAGGGTTCTCGAGGTTGAAGCAACACCTCAATTAATAAATTTTCACAATGGACTTATAGCATTTCTTGGACAGGCTATGCTCTCACGGTACCCTGAGCGAGATGGTAACAATTACTTGCCTCATATCACCGCAGAATTTAACGGCCGAATGGTCATTGACCATGAAAAGTATAGTAATCGTAAGTTCTTAATTGATAAAATCTTTCTACTAAAAGACGTGGATGACGAGAACTCAATTGCGCACGCCAAGTTAACGTTGAAGTAAATTAAAAGTTCTTAACTCTTCCAGTAGGGGTTGCGAAGCTTAAGCACAATAATAAAAGACTTCTTCGGAAGTCTTTTATGCTAATACTATTTTATTACCTTTAATGCCGACGCAAGATTTAGCGCAGCTGCATCTCGCTCTAAGGTATTAGTTGTATAGAAATGAGTTTCATCTACATGTAAAAGCGCGTCCTCTAATCTAAAAACACCTTCAGCAACAATCGCAGTCTCCTGAGCTGTCAGAGATAGTGATTGCCCGATACCATCCGTCAGGTAGACAGCGTCAAAAGCTCGGCGCGCTAACTTACGATGTACGCTTCTTTTAACTGGATGAAAGATATTAGGATATCTTGCCCAGTCGTAGTTGGCAACCAGTGATGCTATTTTAATCTCATCAGGAGTTGTGAGCGTCAACAGTAGCTTACCGTTCTGTGATTCCCGTAGTTCCATATGTGATCATTACTATATAGCATTTTATGTAGAATATGAATTAATATCTCACGTAATAGTTCTAGTATCGCCCACTAGGGCTGCCAAGTGGAATTATCGTTACAAAAAGCCATCAATTCGTATGACTTTTCGCTAAACTTAATGTATGAACAGAATTCCAGAAGGAGTTATCACAGCTTCACTGGTCAACCATCTTACTGGTGAAGAATTCGAGCTTGAAGAAAAAGAGGGGAGCTATTGTCACTTCTCGTCTTGATGTCTGTAATATAGCATGAGCGATGCGCTTATATCAAGATTTGCCCGTATTGCGCTCACCGAACTCATGGGAGTTAATATCTGCTGCTTGACTCATCCGTAGCTTACATAAACAATCAACCATAACCCTATTGTAACTTTATAAAGTTTCTGTTATCATTATAAAGTTATGACAT
>DHJF01000033.1 GCA_002404195.1 Candidatus Saccharibacteria bacterium UBA4727
GCAAAGGTGGTGAGTTAATACGTATTCCTTGCGTATTATAGAGGAAAACAGTATAGTAAAAGAAAGTAAACGAGAGGGAAAATATGGTACGAACAAATGAGGGTGGTTCAGTACTCAGTTTCGCAGTTGTAGGAGCAATTCTTGCTATTTTACTGGTGGGCGGCGTAGCCGTGGTGCGACAGCAGTTTATCAGTAGTCAGAAAGCGGCACCGACGTCGCGAAAAGTGGCTCAACCGAGTGACAATAAAGACAAGACAACAGCTCCGGCCGCGTCAAGCAGCGACCAAACACCGGCAAATAGCGGGCAGGCGCCGTCTGATAGCTCGACGAGTACGCCGGCACCTCAGGCGGCAACTACCCCGGGTAGTTTGCCACACACCGGTCCGGTCGAGACGCTAACGACGATTGTCGCGCTTGGACTCCTAACGGCTAGTTCGACTGCCTATCTGCGCTCTCGCCGCTATCAGTTGCCAACAACCTCTATCTGAGGTACAATAGAAGTAATCTAGGAGCGCTGTATTTAGCGTGCTTCAGAAATATCAATTAAGGAAGGAGTCTTACTAAGACTTATGGCACAAGCCGCAATAACAATGGACGATTTGCTCGCTCAAACAGATGAGAGCGTTAAGCAATTAACAGCTGGTGAAGTTATCACCGGAACAGTATTATCACTACGAAAACACGAGGTTCTGATCGACCTCGGTGCTCAAGGTGTGGGTTATGTCCCACGTCGTGAAGTTGGTTTTTCACGCACACTCAAAGAGGGTGACGAAGTAACTGCCAGCGTTGTCGACGCTGAGCTCGACAATGGGTATTCATTGCTTTCACTTCGTAAAGCTGCGAAAGATCGTGGTTGGGACGATGTGGCTGCAAAAATGGACGCCGGCGATATTATCGACGTATCTCCATACGACGCGAACCGCGGTGGTCTCTTGGTTGAATTCGAAGGTGTTCGTGGGTTCCTTCCAGTTTCACAACTGTCAGCTGAGCACTACCCACGGGTTGGCTCAAGCGACAAAGACGAAATCTTACAGCGCCTGAATAGCCTTGTTGGCCAAACACTCAAGGTTCGTATCCTCGACTGTGACCGCAAAGCTAACAAATTGATCTTCTCTGAAAAAGAAGCTATCAAAGACGGCCTGGCAGAACGTTTCGACAAACTAGCAGTTGGCGACAAAGTCACTGGTGTTGTTACTGGTGTTGTCGACTACGGCGCATTCGTCAACGTTGAAGGTATCGAAGGCTTGGTGCACATCTCAGAAATTAGCTGGGAACGTGTCAACAATCCAAACGACTACGTCAAGGTTGGTCAAACGATCGAAGCGAAAATCATTTCTATCGATAAGGACCGCCTGAGCCTCAGCATGAAGCAATTGACTCAGGATCCATGGCTCGACGAAGTCGACCAGTTCAAATCTGGCGACAAAGTTGAAGGTACGGTCACTCGTATCACGCCATTCGGCGCCTTCGTCCAAATCAGCCCAGCTGTTGAAGCTCTGGTCCACATTTCTGAACTTGGCGACGGCAACGACGTTGATCCAGAAAAGGTATTCACCCTTAACGAACGTAAAGAATTTGTTGTGCTTGATATCGACAAAGACAACCGCAAGATTTCACTCAGCCTCGCTGATAAAAAGAAAAAATAAACTCTTTTAAGAGGTAAAGCGCCCGGAAACGGGCAGAAAGGAGCTTTCAATGAGCCCAGAAAAAGTACTTGTTGTCGCTGACTCAATTACTGTTGGCGAATTGGCTGAGACGCTCAATCTGCCCGTTACCACCTTGGTAGGTGAGCTGTTCAAAAACGGCATCGTCGCAACCATTAACCAACGAATTGATTTTGAGACCGCTACTATTATTGTTGAAGAGCTCGGTCTCGACGTAGAATTACAAAAAAAAGAAGCGCGCACCGTCAGTGAACACAAAGTTCACCAGCTGTCTGACCACGCAGTGGATCGTCCACCGATTGTGGCGGTCATGGGGCATGTTGACCACGGTAAAACCAGTCTACTGGATGCAATCTTAAAGACGCATGCTGCCGACGGTGAAGCCGGTGGTATTACCCAGCACATCAGCGCCTACCAAACGGTCCGCAAAGACCGTTCAATTACACTGCTTGATACACCTGGTCACGAAGCCTTTGCGGCGCTGCGTCAACACGGTGCGACGCTGACCGATGTAGTGATTATTGTGGTTGCGGCCGATGACGGCGTGAAGCCACAGACAATTGAAGCGATTCGCTTTGCGAAATCAGCCAATGCAAAAATCGTAGTCGCCATCAATAAGATGGACAAAGAAGCTGCTAATCCTGGACTTGTTAAAGGTCAACTAGCCGAACATGGTGTTATCTCTGACGATAAAACGTGGGGTGGTGATGTTCCAATGGTTGAAGTCAGTGCTAAAACTGGCCTGAATGTTGATACTTTGCTTGATACGGTCCTTTTGGTGGCCGACATCGAAGAACTGAAGGCTGATGTTGACGTGCCGGCTGAAGGTCTTGTGATTGAATCACACATGGAAACCGGGCGTGGTTCAGTCGTCGGCTTGCTTGTTGAGCAAGGCGAACTAAAGCCAGGCCATTTCTTGGTCGCTGGTACGGCGTATGGCAAAGTCCGCACCTTACTTGATTTTGCAGGAAAGACGCTGAAGAGTGCCGGTCCATCAACTCCTGTTACTGTGACTGGTTTTAAAGAGCTGCCACAGTTTGGTGATGTCTTTTCGATCGTAAAGAACGAAAAAGATGCTCGCCACGCCGTCGCTATTGCGAAGGTAGAGCGTGAAAAAAACGCCGCTAGTACGAATGTGACCGGTGCTGACATCCTAAAGATGATGAATCAGCAGCACGAATCACAGGCGCTCAATGTCATCATCAAAGCTGACGTCCAGGGGTCACTGACCTCTGTAATGGACAGTCTTCGTCTTGTCGATACAGGTGGCGAAATTAATCTCCATATCATCGCGAGTGGTGTCGGTAATATCTCTGAAAACGATATTCGTATGGCCGCTGACGTGAACACGATTATCTATGGCTTTAACGTCATGTTGCCACCAGCGGTCAAGCGCCTCGCCATGCGCGATAAAGCGCAGGTTCGTATTTACAAAGTGATCTACGAACTCCTCGATGACGCTCGCAGTTCAATGGAAGCGATGCTCGCCCCAGAAGTAGTCGAGACTGAAATTGGTACCCTGACGATTAAGGGTGTCTTCCGTACGATGAAAGACGAAATCATCGCCGGTGGTGAAGTCACCAGCGGTAAGATTGTGTCTGATGTTCTGGTACGTGTCAAGCGTGGCAAAGAAATACTTGGTGAAGTCGAAGTTACCAAGGTGCAGCGCCAACAGCAAGAAGCAAAAGAGGTCTTTGAAGGCGAAATGTGTGGTCTGAGCCTCAAGACAACCAAGAAATTGTTGCTTGAAGAAGGCGACAAACTCGAGTTCTTTACTCGTGAATTGGTGAAGCGCACGCTCAAGTAACCATCAGCGTGTTGTAAAAAAGCAAGTACAGTATATAGTACTTGCTTTTTTGTTATATTTATGCTAATATAGAACTATAAAGTAAGCATAAGGTCCACCACAACGATGTCAACGAGAAGCACTGAATTCGGACGAACGAACGACAATACCAACGAGGGTAATGAGTTGCGCGTGGGTGACGCCCAATTTGGAGCAAAACGTTCTCCTGTACGGTTGATGGATCTCATAACGCCCGAAGAGCTGGAGCGACTCCTTACTTTCTCTCCACTACCGCCGCCAATTGCCGAGCAAGCATTACCTGCCGCTAACAGTGATCAAGGGGAGTCCTCTGATGCCGATACGTCCTCAAAACCCCACAAGCCCAGGAATAGGAAAGCACGCGCACAGGCAGCCGAACGAAAAAAAAGACTAGAGTCAGATAGTGCGCCTAAGAAGAGCACACCGCGGCTTCGTGATGTGACTGGTGTCAAAGATACCCCTAAAGTTAGCGCCGATATCGACCGAACGGGTTATGATGACGATAGTAGTGTTCAACCTGAGGGTGATATTCTTTCTGGAGCGCAAGATAACCGCGATACGACCAACACGGCCGACGAGGCTCAGGCGCATCGGGAACCTAAGCATCGGGTGACACCACCGCATACTACCGACTCGCCTTCAGGTGCAACTCCTACTGACACGGAACAAGTGACACCACCGAAGGGTACTTATAGTGCACCTTGCGCTCAAGACCAGGCAATTAGTTCAGCGACACCTCCTGTAGTTCAGCCCCACGTGGCTACTTCCGTCGACACCACGCCTGTTACGCACGATGACGGCGCAAGGCGAGATGATGCTTATAATGTTACATACGGCAGCGATGAGTATCTTGGCCCGATGAATAAAGGGATGCCAACTCGAAGTCAAAGCAGGCAGGTACGCGAGCTTGTCGCGTCGGGTGCCTATGAAGCTGCGCGTAATCTCTATTATGCGGCCGACGGGGAGTTGGCGGGTAAAGTCGCTCGCCGTCTAAAGTTGGGCATGTTTGCATCTAAAAAGACGCGTGAAGCAGCCTCCGCTGAAGTGGAGGCTGCACGCCCTGAATATGAGCGCATGGCAGAAACCTTTGATACTATTCAGATCGAGAAATGGAAGCTGAATAACCCAGCAATCAGCGACGAAGAAATTAATCACAAACTTGCTAAATACCACGAGGCAAAGTTACGTTTGCAAGGCCTACGTGCGCAGAATGAGATTCTTACTGCGCCCGGTAAGTTTGGTAAACTAAGTGAACTTAATAATAAAGCAACCGAGTGGTTCGCTGGCTTATCGCGTAAGCAAAAAATCATCGTAGGAATTGGCAGTGTCGTTATTGGCGCCGGAGCTGGCCTTGCCGTTGCGGCGGCGGGCACTATCCTTGGCGGTGGCGCCGGCGTTTTGGGCGCTGGTTTATTGGCTGGTGCGAAGGTGTACAAAACGACAACCCAAGGCCGAGCCGGACTCCACCGCAATACTACTGAGGTTAATAAAGCTGATTTTAAAAATGCCGACGGTTCGTATAAGTCAATTGACGACCTACGCGCGCAGTCATCAACGAGCTTTAAAAAAGGCCTCGATCAACGAGTTGAGCGAGCAGATAAAGTCAATAAAAAGGCGAAATGGATGACGATTGCCTCTGCGGCGCTACTTGGTGCTGGTGTTGCTGGCCATATCGATGCTGTACACGATGTTTATAAAGCGGTTGAGGGTAACATAGCTGATTATTTTGGTATGACCGACCACCACGATATACTTCCATCAGGCGGTGGTCAGGGCGGTGGCTCGGATGCGAACCACGTTGATAGGCTTGGTTCGGGTGATGTCTATCAGCGCCCTTCAATCGATGTCGCTCCGTCTGCGCCAAGCGCAGTCGAAGTAGCGCATGCTGAATTTCTTAACTCTCCGGCGAATACTATTCCATACGGCGGTGGCGGCGAGGCCTTTATGTCGGCCCACGGTATTAACCCAAGTGTTTGGTATAACAACCAAGCCGAGTTCTTGGCGAAGTTTCCAGGCGAAGCGTATCAAATGTCAGATGGTAATGTTGGGTTTGCAAAACCTGGCGGCCTCAGTAAAGTAGCCGTTGAATTCTGGGCAGCTAAAGCTGGTAGGTAGAAAATGCCGAGCCGCTACGTTATACTAAAGGAAAATAAGGAAGGTAAAAGTAATGTTTCAATTAGACGATAAATTTTTACAAGACCTCGGGCTTGACCAATTGCCACCCGAACAAAAGCAGGCTTTTCTTGAGCATATTTATAGCGAGTTAGAGCTACGTGTCGGGACGCGTTTGTCTGATGGCCTCAGTGATGAGCAAATGACTGAATTTGAATCATTTGTCGACCGCGATAATGAGAAAGTTCGTGCCTGGATAGCAGCGCATACGCCTGATTACCAGAATGATCCAAGCTATACCCAGATGCAGGCCGGCGCACCGCAAGGTACTGAAGAGCTAAGTATTCTCGCTGAGTATGCCTCGCTCAAGTGGCTGAGCGTTAATCGACCTGACTATCGTCAGGTAGTCGCGCAGGTACTTGAAGAGCTGAAGAAAGAGATTGCGGGCAACCGTGACGCAATCGTCGGTCCAACTGATCAGGCGGCGGCATAGCCGCGTAAAAACGCCTCGGCCGTCATGTGGCGGCCACTCGGAGCGATCAGCTCATCAATTGCAAGGTAAGCACCGTCTCGGCATGTAACGTCGAGCGGTGTTTTTTGTTGTTCACTGACATGGGCTTTGGTGATAATCAACGTATGTTCGCCAAACCGCACCTTCGTTTTTGGAAAGTGAAGGTAGGCGCGGACATGACGTTCGGCCTCATCGGCGGTTTGCGCTTGAGGGTCGAGCAAGCTATCTTGTTTTTGTAATAGTTGGCAGTAGCTGGCGACGGCTTCGTCTTGTGGTGTTGCCTGGAGGCTGCCATCGATAATAGCTGGTAGCGTTTCAAGGAGCAGGTTAGTGCCGACGTCGGCGAGGGCATGATATAATTCCGGGCGTGTTTCATTGCCGGTGAGCGGGTGTATCTTAGCAGTGTAGACGGCCCCGGCGTCCATAGCAGCAGCCAGCTGCATGATGGAGACGCCTGTTTGGGTGTCGCCATGTAAAATGGCTGATTCAATTGGTGATGGTCCACGATAGGTTGGTAATAGTGACGGGTGGACGTTGATAATACCGGGGCTAAAAAGATCAATAATCGACTGCGGGATAATTTTGCCGTAGCTCACCAGGACGCCAGTGACTGGCTGCAATGCTTGAACCTTTTCGGCAATATCGGTCAGTTTTGCGGGCTGCCAAACGGGGATATTGTGGCGCGTCGCGAGGACCTTTACGCTCGGGGGCGTGAGCGTCTGACCGCGGCCTTTTTTGCTATCGGGCTTGGTGACGACGGCTACGATAGTATAGCCGGCTTCGATCAAGCCAGTAAGGGCGGTGAGGCTAAAATCCTCAGTCCCAAAGAAGATGATTTTTGGCGATGTGTTCGTCATAGCTCAGTGGCTGAAGCTCGCCTTTGTCGTCGAGCGTATAAAATGCATCGTGCTGGTCGCGGATGTGGTCGATAAAAACAATGCCATTAGTGTGGTCAATCTCGTGTTGAATCACACGGGCCAGAAAGCCTTCGGCTTTAAAGCGAATTTCATTACCTTCGGTGTCGAGTGCCTTGACGCGAATTTTCGTATAGCGGGGGACTTTGCCATAAACGCCGCTGACGCTGAGGCAACCTTCGTAGTCGCTGACGATGTTGCCTTCAAACTTGACGATTTCAGGGTTAATGAGTGGGGTGAAGTCACGCACGGCCTTGTCGTCAAAGTCACTGCGAACGATTACGACACGTTCAAGATTATCAATTTGGACGGCTGCGAGGGCAGCGCTAATTTCGTGGGGGCGGGAATCTTCCCAATCAATCGACGCACTGGTCATATCTTTAATGAGCGCATGGATAGCGTCGGTAATAACGTGCACACGGCTCGATTTTTGCCGTAGGTGCGGATTTGGCAGCGTAATTATATCTTCTTTTTTCATTAGTCACTAGTATACCAAAAAATGCCGACAAAAGACAGGGGTGGTAGAGGTTACAGTAAGCTGATTGGGTCGAGTTCATATTGCCAATGGGTTGGCGGGAGATGCTGCAGGCTATCGACGAGTGCGGCCCGAGAAGGTGAGCGCAGGACGAGCTGCCAACGATAGGTGTCATGCTGTCGTTCGTAAAAGGCCGGGGTAGGACCGAGTAGGCGGACATCGGGCGGGAGTGTACTGCGGAGCGTTGCTGTGAGTTTTTGCGCATTCTTAATGGCAGCGGCTTCGGTTTTATAGATACACGTTAGCTTGAGGAGATAGCTGAATGGTGGAAAGTGACCTTTCTGGCGCTCAATCAGTGCGGCGTTATAAAAATGAGCGTAGTCCTGAGCCAGGCCGTCAACCACGGCGGGGTGGGTAGGTTGGTAGCTTTGGACGATGACGTTGGTGGCGTGATGTGAACGGCCGACGCGACCAATCACCTGAGCAAGGAGCTGAAAGGTGCGCTCGCTGGCGCCAAAATCGGGCAGACTTAAGCCGGAGTCTGCTTGGATGACGCCGACCGTGCGCAGCTTGGGGAGGTCCAGGCCTTTGGCGATAACCTGCGTACCGATAATCAGGTCGATACTACCATCGTAGAGCTCTTTATAGCGGGCTTCGACTGAATCGGCCGTATCGCTATCGCCATCAAAACGAACAATATTTTTGTTCGGGTACAGTTTGCGGAGTTCGGTTTCAATCAGCTTGGTGCCGATGCCTTTATGGACAATGTCGGCATGATGACAGACGGGGCAGCTGGTCGGTACTTTTTCGAGTAGTCCACAGATATGGCAACGGAGATGATGTTTGTCGGCATGGAGTGTCAGCGGCACAAAGCAACGTGAACACATCGCCTGCCAGCCACAATTTTCGCAGAGGGTACTACTGGCACTGCCGCGACGGTTGTGAAAGATGAGCGCCTGCTCGCCTTGTTCGAATGTTTCCGTCAGTTGGGTGAGGAGTGTGTTGGATAGAAAGCGATGATGAGTAAAGTTGGTACGCTTGGTCATGTCGATTAATTTGATGGTTGGTTTGACGGCGTCTTGTTTGGCTCGCTGGCTCATGGTAATGATTGGCCGGCCGGCATGCTCGGCCAGGTAGTAGTCGGCGATGGCGGGTGTGGCGCTACCAAGGATGAGTTTGGCATCGTGGTAGCTGGCGAGCACGCTGGCGGCGCGCAGGGCGGAGTAGCGCGGGGACTGCTCTTGTTTAAAACTTGGTTCGTGTGCTTCGTCGATAATAATCAGACCGATCTTGGAAATCGGCAGAAAGAGGGCTGAGCGCGGGCCGATGATAATGCGAGGAGTCTCACTAGTAAGGGCTTGGCGCCACGCGAGGTGGCGTTCGGCTTCGGTTTGGCGCGAATGAGTGAGAATGACGTCGCTAAAGTGATGGGAGAATTCGTCAACGAGTTGAGAGGTGAGGGCAATTTCGGGCACTAAGACGATAATTGACTGGCCGCGAGCTATAGTGCGTTTTGCGAGTTCGATGTACACGTGAGTTTTACCCGAACCGGTCACGCCGTGGAGCAGTGCCGTCCCTGGCGTCATGGTTTCTATTGTGGTGAGAGCTTGCTGTTGTTCGTCCGTGAACACAATAGTTGTTCGGTCGCGTGAGCTTTCGCGTGTAACGACAGCACGCGTGCGGCGGGCTTTTGTCAGGCCACGCGGTAGTAATGTTTGCAGTGTAGTAGCAAGAGGGGTGACATAGTAGTCGCTTAGCCACAAGGCGAGCTTTACAAGAGATTCTGGCAGTGGCGTGGGCTCAATCAAAGAGCTAATCGGCTTGACGGCAAACTTTGGCTGACTTGTTTGGCGTAGTGCGACGCCAGTCAGGGCCTTTTTACCAACCTCAATAATAACAAGCTGGCCAACGCTGAGGGGTGTAGCGGAGCTATACGTGAAAGACGCGCTGCCGGAACGAACGATTTGATTTGGCGCCACCTCATAGTAGTACATGCCCTTAGTATAGCTCATTCATTCATAGCTAGCGCGGCGGCGTGCAAGCCGTGGTAATATAAACATATGTATTTTGAAAGTCGTGCCCAGGCTGGGCGAATTTTGGCCGCTCAGATGTACGACCGCTATCGTTATGAGAACTGTGTGGTCGTGGCACTGAGTAGCGGTGCGGTCGATGTGGGCGAGCAAATTGCCCAGGTGCTGCACTGCGCGATGACAATGATTATTATCGAAGACATTGCCGTACCAGGTGAAGATGTTAGTTTTGGCGGCTTATCTCAGGACGGTAGTTTTACCTACAATAGCGATTTTAGTTCCGGTGAAATTCAAGAATATATGAGTGAGTTTCATAGTTATCTTGAAGAACAAAAGCGAGAGGCATTCCAACGGACGAATCGCCTCCTCGGCGACGGCGGAGTGATAGACAAAAGCATGTTGCGCGATCACACGATTATTTTAGTAGCTGACGGTCTCGACACCGCAACCTCGCTCGACGTAGCGGTGAACTTTTTAAAGCCGGTCCGTATTCAGCGGCTGATTATTGCGACACCAGTTGCGAGTATTCCAGTGGTTGATAAGATGCACATGATTGGCGATGAACTGCACGTGCTCGACGTGAAGGAGAATTTTATGGGCACTGACCATTACTATGACAATAATGATATTCCGGAACGCGAAGAGGTAATGGCGAAGATTAATCAGACAATTTTAAATTGGCAGTAAAACTTTCCTTGTGAAACGTTGTAAGATTGTGCTAGGATAGAAAGAGCGAACGAGGCAGATAAGCGTAAGGGAGAATATGTTAGACGTTTTTATTACATCTAGGGTGCGGCGTAAAATTGTGGTGGTATACGCCAAATATCCTGATTTTCATACGCATGTTCGAGGCCTCGCTAAACTTATTAAAGAAGATCCAGGTAACATTCAGCGCGAGCTGAAGCGGCTTGAGAAAGTTGGTTTCTTGACCAGCGACAAACAGGGTAATACCAAGATTTATGCTACCAACAAGCAATTTCCTATTTTTAAAGAATTGCAGAGTATCGTGATTAAATCGCAGCAGCACGCTGGTGCTGGTCGCCCAAAACGATCTTCCACTGATCTATAAATGAGCTTATTCGATGATATTTTAAAGGCACGCGGGCTGACAGGCAAAACGCGTGACCTTTTTTTGTTACCACGCTATGAGGATAAGCACGATCCATTCCTACTGCCTGACATGCAGGCAGCGGTCGATCGTTTGGCGGTCGCTCGTGAACATCAAGAGAAGATCACGATTTATGGTGATTATGATATTGACGGTCTGACCGCCACGACAGTCTTGCTGGATGCGTTTGATAGTTTTGGTTTTACGCAGGTCGATGCCTTTATTCCGAATCGTTTTGTCGAGGGTTATGGACTGACCGTTGACGCCGTTGAGCGCATTGCTACCACGAACAGTACACTGATTATCACGGTCGATTGTGGCAGTTTGAGTGAAAAAGAAATTGTGCGAGCCAAAGAATTGGGTGTTGATGTGATTGTGACCGACCATCATAATGTGGCGCCCATACAGCCACCGGCCGTGGCGGTGATTAATCCGAAGCGACTATTGGCAGACTATCCGGAGGCGTACGACAAGTACGTTTTGAAGCCTGATGCTGCCGGCCAAGCACTCTATCCATTCCTGGATCTCGCTGGCGTCGGCGTGGCCTTTAAGCTGATTCAAGCGCTGCAAACGCGCCTCGAAGGCTTACCTGATGGCCAAGAAAAGTGGCTACTTGATTTGGTGGCGCTGGGTACCGTTTGCGATATTGTGACGCTGGTTGATGAAAACCGCGCCAACGTGTATTGGGGCTTGAAAGTGCTCGCCAAAAGTAAACGGCCAGGACTTAAAGCTTTGATGGCGGTGAGCGGTGTGGAGCCGGCGAAGGTGAACGCTCGCAGTTTAGGCTTCGGGCTGGGGCCGCGGATGAATGCAGCTGGACGTCTTGAAACGGCGCAATATGCACTTGATATGTTACGTGCCACGAAAGGTATGGAAGCACTCGAAAAAGCCCAGCAGTTGGATGACATGAATCGAGCCCGCCGAGCCGAACAGGATGTGATTTTTAAAGAAGCGATTATCCAGGCTGAACTATACAAAAACGATAATGTTCTCGTTGTCAGTAGTAAAGGGTGGAACCACGGGATTATCGGTATTGTGGCGGCAAAGCTACTTGAAAAGTATAAAAAACCGACCTATGTCCTGGAAGAGATGGGTGAAGAAAGCAAGGGGTCGGCGCGCAGTTATGGCGACTTTAGCGCAGCCGACGCGATTCGTGCGGCCGACGATATTATCACTAAAGGAGGTGGCCATAAACTTGCTGCCGGTGTGAGTTTACCGACTGCGCATATTGCTGCGTTCCGGGCGCGGGTGAATGAATTTTACGTGGCACAAAAACTGTTGAATCAACAGGCCTTATTATTGCCAAAGGCTGATGTGGCGGCCGATTTTAGTCAGGTGAGTGAGGCCTTGATTGCGCAACTGGCGACGCTCGAACCATTCGGGAGTGGTAATCCGCAACCGGTCCTAAAAAGCGATAATGTCCTCGTCACGAATCTGCGCCGTATGGGGGCTGATGCGCAGCACGTCAAACTTGAACTGCAGGGTGATGACGGCACGAAACTACAAATGCTGGCTTTCAGCGCGCCACCTCATTTTTTTGTAGAGCCCGGCGAATACGTGACGGTCTGGTATCAGCCAGATCTTAACGAATGGCAAGGTCGGCGAACGGTCGAAGGGCGACTCCTTCATCTCGAGCTTGCGTAAACAGCGGTTTATGATGTAATATCGCTTGTGATGGCCACTACAGGGCATCTGCTCTGTTCCGTTGAGACAAGTAAGAGGTTATCATGGCATCCGATCATGCTAAAACAGTACTCGCCCAGAAGTACGGGCAATAGCTAGATCGCTTACTCTCAGGAGTCCGCTCTTTCGTTGTAGCGGACTCGATTTCTTTTGAAGACTAGGTCGGCTGGCTTTGCTTGAGTCGCACTTGAATCATCGAGCGTCGCAATAATGAGCCGGGATCTAGTTGCACTATGATAGTATCTCTGTTACAATAATAGCATTATGGTACAAGTCACACGTAAAGATGAACGAGAAGCAAACGAGAATATTATTCGTCGTTTTAATCGTAAAGTTTTGCAGAGTGGCGTACTCGCTGAGGCCAAGGCTTCGATGCGATTCGCTAAACCCCTCAGCAAGACCGAACGACGCACCAAAGCGATTATTCGCAAAGAACGCAAAGCTGAAAAGCTAAACAAAGCACGCCTAGGACTACGTTAAACGTGGCTCTAAAAGAGCAGGTCAATAACGATTTAAAAGCCGCCTTATTAGGCGGTGATCGTTTTACGGGTGAAGTTTTACGCGGGCTCAAAGCGGCAATCCTGAACGAAGAAGTGGCTCAAAACAAGCGCGAAGAAGGTTTGAGCGACCAGGTGATTGAACAGATAGTTGCCCGTGAGGTAAAAAAGCGCAACGAGAGTGCCAGCATTTACGACGGCGCCGAACGACCGGAGCTGCACGAGCTGCGCGATGTGTTCCTGTCGCTGCGTTCGGAGCTCGAGGAGCACATCGTCGACGAGGAGGAATGGGTCTTTCCCGCGCTTCTGGCGGGCGAGGTCCCCGGCGCGGAGGAGCTGGCGCAGCTCGAGCGGGAGCACGACGAGGCGGGTGCGGCTCTTCATCGGCTGCGCGAGCTGACCGCGGGCTACGACACCGAGCGCGCGCTCTGCGCCACCCACCGAGCGCTGCTGGACGGGCTGCACGGGCTCGAGCTCGA
>DHJF01000005.1:0-2458 GCA_002404195.1 Candidatus Saccharibacteria bacterium UBA4727
GTTCAATGCTACTCTTACGCTTCACTGATTGCTCCTTAGCTTCTTCACGGACGGGATTGTCCTGGATGTACGCGCCTGAAACGCACAAAATGAAGGAAACGCACACACTATCGCTAGCTATGTGAGTTTCCTTCATTTTGTACTGTCTGTTTATCAAAGATCTCGTTAAAAACGATACTATCAACCATATCATACTATGACCGTATGTCAACCATACGCACCTCCATTCCATCCCGAAGTGCAGCATAACCAGTATCATCGCGCCAGCGGTGGTAGCCCACTAAAAAACACCCCTTGTTCAGATCTTGTCCACTAGGAGACGACTTGGACTCGAGCGTACAGTTCAACGTCATCGTATCTTGATGCTGTCTTACTTATGCTTTATAGTGAAGCGTATGAACAGCCTCTTATTAAGTACACCTAGGCTACGGCGTGCGCATCTACACGGAAAAGCCTCGCAACGCGGCTTTACTATCGTCGAGCTGTTGATTGTCATTGTCGTCATCGGTATTCTCGCCGCTATTGTCATCGTTGCCTATAACGGCGCTCAAACCCGAGCTCAACAGGGCAAGATAACGAATGATCTCCGTCAATTTGAAAAGGCTATTTACATGGCTCGTACTCAAAGTGGTCAGGTACTAGGCAATATCACTGGATCATTCGGCACAGCAAGTGGTTGTATCAGTCATGCCAGTGGGACAGATCTGTCGGCATTGCCAAAAACCGATACTTGCTGGGTAATGTATGCGTCGGCTCTTGATAAGATCAGTATAGCGAGTGGTGTGAATATTCGTGGCATGGTTGATCCATGGGGACGACCATATTATCTTGATGAAAATGAATATGAAGGTGGACCGACAAACTGTACGAAGGATCACCTTGGCTCCTTTCAGGTTCCGTTCGCGAATAACTGGACGCCGATGACGGGGACCGATGTTTGGGCGCAAGCCAGTATGCCAAATTGCTAAGCAATCGGTTTCCTGCGTTCGACTCGATACAACACCAACCTATCAAGAAATGAAAATCACGCGAGCCAAGCAGCGTGCGTGCGACGAATCCCACTGGCGTCACACGCCCGGTGGCTGCACGCCACGGAGCTACTAAGACAGAAGGTTTCGCATCGCCCAGTTTCCTCACCGTACATGGCAAGGAGCGGGTGGTGCGCAATTTTCCTTTTCTAGACTTGCGTTCAATACGTCAATGTTGCATGACCGGATATATTATGA
Source organism: Candidatus Saccharibacteria bacterium UBA4727 (assembly GCA_002404195.1). Taxonomy (GTDB): domain Bacteria; phylum Patescibacteriota; class Saccharimonadia; order Saccharimonadales; family Saccharimonadaceae; genus UBA6022. Next base: position 1,227 of record DHJF01000005.1, read on the forward strand.
TATCGTACAATCAAATCGGTCACCGTCCCAGGAGTTATCGTGAACATTTATAGCTTCATCCAAACAATGCGCAGTTGGCTGCAGTTTGGTGCGGAAGGTCTGGCTACTGGCTACAACGCGCCCGGCCTTACACCATCTCCCGCATTACTCCTTGCCAGCAAGTCCATTAGCCCGACAAACAAGCCCTCCGTGAACCAACTGTACCTCATCGAACGCTTTCGTAGGCTCGCACTACCCAATAAGCCGCACGAGGCGCAAAGCCCCGTTGACGAGCATGTCACCATCAGTATTTCGCTTGCATCGTGGCCCGATTGTTACACGGTCGTCCTTGGCGTCACTGAATTTCAGCGCGCCGCTGACATCGGCAATATCAACCACGACACCGAGCGAACCTTCCATTTCACGACCCACGCAAGAGCCCACGTACAAACGCAGGTGTGGCAGTCGCAGACCGGCAAGAAAGGTCGCGTATTGATAGAGGATAGCATCAGTACACTGGCTCACGTCTCAGACGAGGAATTCGCCGAGATCGACAGCGCATTGTTGTGGCATCCCCTCACCGCGATGTAACGCCCGTCAAAAAGTAGAGCCCGCTCCTTTTTGAGCGGGCTTTTACTTTGCTATCAGCTTTTTGTTTATTCGATTGCCGTAATGGCATCGATGGCAATGTACGTTGTCTTTCCAGCTTCATTATCACGCATGGCAATGTGCGGCATAGGGCCGTACGTAAAATCGTCCGTTGATTGAAATGGGCGTTTACTACGATTTAACACATCTGGGTACATGCAGCCACTAAGAGCACCGGTAATAATCGTATTCGGTTGGTTATAGACCGTTAACTTTGGCATTTCGCTTTTTTTGGCGTCCATACGCACAATGTACGACTGGCAGGCTATCTCCGCGTGATTTTCATCTAAATACGGCAGTAGTTCACCGTGGCAGGCTACTGCTATCAACTGTAACTCGGTCACTTGTTCGTCATAGCGAGCACTAAGGAATGTCTCATTCGCAACAAGCTCACGCGCGTCATCGCCATACCGTGCTAATATCGACAATGGCGACTCTTTGAGATAGTCTAGTCGTAAAATATTCTCAAGAAATACCCCATAACGTGTCGGGACTTCAACCTGGGCCTTCTGGTTATTGAGCGTCTGCTTGAGGGCAAAAATAACTCGATGCGCATCGTTTATCTCGATATACTCTGGACCCTCAAAAGTCACTTCCGTATCGAG
>DHJF01000005.1:2571-31341 GCA_002404195.1 Candidatus Saccharibacteria bacterium UBA4727
CCTCATTATCCTTAATCACATAGGCTACCCCACTAAATATAGATTGTCGGGGTCGATTCAAAGAAAACTGATTGGCGAGTTTATCGAGAGCTGCTGTCGAAGCTTCCTCATCTTCGTCTTCATTTGACGGCTCGCCCGTTTCTTTATCGGCATCGGTTTCAATCCGCTTCACTTGCCGAATAAGCTCTGGGAAGTAGTGACGCGCGAGGGCGTCAGAGTAGATAGAATTGGTGGACGACTTATCTGACTGTGGAACTTGCTCGGGCTGGTTCATACCACTGCATTGTCTAATATCTTTGGACGGTTTGCAAGCATAGCCTGTTCATCGTCAACATCGTACGTGACTTACCACCAACCAGTGGCTGGATTTGAATGAAAACCCCAGCCGAGGTTATCGTAGCCACTGCCGGTCATTCGGTCGGGATTTGAGCTGGCATTCTCAGCCGAGTTAAGTCCTGTATTCACAAAACGAATGAGTTCATATTGATCGGTACCTGGGTTATTTCCGTCGGCTGTGCGGGATTGATACAGATACGAATTTGCCGGTGGCAGCGAGCGGTCGAGTGTTGGCAGGCGGGAGCTATACTTCGGTACTATACCAGGGATAAACGAATCACCCTGCCCTTGATCGTAGCCACACCAGCCACTCACATAATTACTTTCACCGGACGTATTGACGCAGTTCGCACTATCTGGGTACTTATTCTTATCCACCCGATACAATTCAAGCAGCTTGCGAATTGACATCAGATCTTGACGCATGTCCGCATACTGGGCACGTGCTGCCACGCCATTATACGCAACAATAACAATTGCCGCGAGAATGCCGATGCAACAATAACAATCAAAAGTTCAACAATCGTAAAGCCGTGTATTTCAATACGTTGTCGTCCATGAGGATGCTTCATGCCAATAGTGTACTCTTATTTAGACATAAGCTATATAAAAATCTACAGAACGTCGTCGCCTAAGCCGTCACCGAGCTCGAGGCCTTTGATTTTCGGCATGCTCGCCTGACCGATATAGCCCTGCATACTACCAACAATACTGGCAGTGTTCATGAAGAGTTTTTGCGCTTGTTTTTCGCGTTGCGCCCACAGTTTTTCATAGGCCACGCGCTCTTTCACCACTTGCAGTGTCATTTCTTGGTAGGTCTCAACCATACTCTCAACCTGTTGGGCGAACTCGTGACTGGTCACAAAGCTGTAGAGCGACGAGGCTTTGTCGCCTTGGTTAGCAGCCAATGCTTTTTGGCGGCCAACATCCAGTAAGCCTTTGCGCAACAGTGTCGCCAGTACAATCGCCAGCTTTGGTTTTACTGCCCAGACACCGTCAACATGCCCCATATCGCCGTCAACCTGCTTTGGCAGGATTTCGCTAATAATCACCGGGACATTCGCCTTGGCGTTACGTAGATCAGTCTTCAGCTTTGGAATCCAATCGGCTACCCAGTTTTTGGTGCGCTTAATTTCCCACAAGATAACGCCGCACTCAATACCACTTTGACTTTTGACCACCTGACTAATATCTGCGCCGTTCACGCCCTTTGCAACAGGAATAATGTCGTCATCGCGAAAGGCATGCGCCAGTGCTTCCTCAAGGTCCAGTTCCAATATTTCGCCTTGCATTTGCTGCGAACCTTGGTTTAATTTACGTTGCATTTCATCAAGTTGTTTTTTAGCCGTTTCAAGCTGACTATCTTTTTCAGCCAGTTTCAGACGTTGCTTTTCAGTAGCAGATTTTTCAGCTTCTTCACGAATCTTATCTTCGTCCTGTGCCAGTTTCTTTTGCGCGTCGAGCTCGGCATTGGCGCGTGCCTGTTTTTCTTCGCGTAGCAGCTTAATCATCTCAGCTTGTTCTTCGCGCAGCTTTTTACTGTCTTCTTTGGCCGCCTCGGCATCATCTTTGAGCGTTTTAATGAGTGACTCTTGCTCGGCGCTGGCTTTTTTCTGACCAGACAGCAGCTCTTGCTCAAGTTTACGTCGCGCCAGCGCCAGATCATCAGCCGCTTGCTGCTGTAATAGTTCCTTTTCACCGGCCAGTTGCTTAGCAGCGCGCAGGGTGGCCGCCTCGCGTTCACGAGCTGCCGTTTGTTCAGCCTCGGCCCGAACTTTTGCCAGTTCAATCTCGTGCTTTTTGTGCTCGGCCGCAATCACCTGCGCCTCAATCTGCCCGCCCAATGCTTTATCAATTTCTATCTCAGTTTGGCAGTTGGGACACGTAATATTCATACCTCTATAATAGCAGCTATTTCCATGCACCCTGCGATTCGTTATACTAGCCACAATGAGCAACATAAAAAAGGGTACGATTGGGCTGGCTATTGGTGCCCTAGGGGTTGTTTTTGGTGATATCGGCACCAGCCCGCTCTATGCGCTGAACGTTGTTTTTAGTAAATCAGGTTTGCACCTTGCTATTAACCAAACTAATATCTTTGGTGTCATATCACTCATTATTTGGTCGGTCGCTATTGTGGTATCTATCAAATATATCGGCTTTATTATGCGCGCCGACAATGGCGGTGAGGGTGGTATTATGGCGCTTATCACCCAAATTAAGAGTAGTCAGCTGATTGTAAAATATCGGTGGCATTTTATTATGCTTGGATTGGTGGGCGTAGCACTTTTTTACGGCGACAGCACTATCACGCCGGCTATATCTGTTTTGTCGGCCGTCGAAGGCTTAAAGATTGTTGCTCCCCACCTGTCCGAATGGGTTATTCTTATCGCGCTCGTTATCCTATCGTCACTTTTCGCTATACAACGGTTCGGCACCAAGTTTATTGGGCAGTTATTCGGCCCAGTTATGCTCATATGGTTTGTCGTTATTGCCATTGGTGGTACTTCGCAAGTTTGGCAGCACCCCGACATTTTAATCGCACTTTCGCCGCTAACGGCATTGCAGTTTTTTGCCACAAATCCATTACAAGCATTCATCGCTATGAGCGCCGTAGTGTTGGCTATTACAGGAGCCGAGGCGCTCTACGCCGACATGGGTCATTTCGGTCGGCCGTCAATTGCCAGAGCGTGGTTTTTTGTGGCATTTCCAGCGCTGATACTTTGTTACATGGGTGAAGGCGCACTACTCCTTCATAGTGGTACTGGCATGAGCAGTCCACTATTTTCACTTTTCCCAGCCGAGCTACAACTCCCAATTGTTATTCTCGCGACTGCCGCCACCGTCATCGCGTCGCAGTCAGTGATTTCTGGCGCCTTTTCACTCACCAAACAAGCCGTGCAGCTTAACTTTTTACCAAAAATGCTAATTCGTCATACCTCAACGAAAAAAGACGGTCAGGTTTACGTACCATTCGTGAATATAGCTATGTTCATAACAGTCGTGGTGCTCATCTTACTATTTGGTTCGTCCGCAAACCTCGCGAACGCATACGGTGTCGCCGTTAGTGGTACGCTCGCCATCAGTACTATTTTATACCTGGTTGTGATGCGTAGCCTTTGGCGGCGACCACGTTGGCAGATTGCGCTGGCGATGTTGGTATTTATTCCCCTCGACCTGCTTTTTGTCACGTCAAACATCCCCAAGATATTTGACGGTGGCTGGTTTCCGCTGCTGATTGGCAGTTTCCTTCTCCTACTCATCACCACCTGGCTCAAAGGCCAGCGAATTATTTCAGCTGAACGTCACGCGCTCGAAGGCACGTTACGACACTTCATCGATACAATTCACCAGCAGCAACCACCCGTGACACGCATACCAGGTACCGCTATTTACATTAGTCACCACGCTGGCATGGCGCCACTGGCGCTACACGCCACATTTGACGACCTGCATGAGTTACACGAAAGAGTCATTATCGTATCCGTTCAGTCAACGACTGCAGCGCATATTCCAAACAACGAACGAGCTGTTATCGACGATCTAGGCGACGACACTGATGGTATTTCACGCGTTAATTTGTCGTTTGGCTTCCACGACATTATGAACGTTCCAGAAGTCTTAAAATCCATCCGCAAACTCAGCCCCGAACTTGGTTTTGATCCCGAAAAAGCATCTTATTTCGTTTCGCTTAGTAAGGTTATACTCTCGAGGCGTCACGGCATGAGCCTGTGGCGAAAATCGCTCTACATAGCCATGGACCGTAACGCCCTTAGTATCAGCGACTATTATAGATTACCCGTCGAACGTACGGTCGAAATGCGCTCACTGATTAAGCTATAGAATGTCATCCTCTTGTGGCTTTGCTATATATACTATATAATGTATAGTAATGAAACAGTCAGCCCTCACAGAATCACTCGCTATCAATCCGTCGCAATTAGCCGTTGCCGACCTTCAGTTAATGACAGATTTTTACCACAAGCAGGTCGGACTTGATATCCTCACGACAACAAAAGGCACAACGCTTCTGGGCCACAATAATACTGGCTCGATCGAACTCATCGCCAAGCCAAAGCTTGCGCACGCCGGACCACGCGAAGCTGGCCTATTTCATAACGCCATTCTGTTTGAATCTCGCGGAGCTTTGTCGCGCGCTGCCGGCACGGTTATCACCCAAGCACCGCAACTCTTCAGCGGTACCGGCGACCACCTCGTCAGTGAGGCGTTTTACTTCAACGACCCAGAAAATAACGGCCTCGAACTGTATTTCGACCGCCCAGCAGATACCTGGACTTGGCACAACGGCCAGATCGCCATGGATACCCTCTATATCGACCCTGTCAATTACATCAACAGCAACGCCAGCGAGCGCGCCAGTGAGGGCACCAAGCTTGGCCACGTCCACCTGCGTGTGGGTGATATTACTAAGGCTCGACAGTTTTATGTCAATCTATTACAATTCAACATCACCACCAGCATGCCCGGCGCGCTGTTCGTGTCTGTCGCCGGCTACCATCATCACCTCGCCCTGAATACCTGGCTCAGCGAAGGTGCTGGCGTCCGCCAACCAACCCTTGGTTTGTCGCGCGTCTCAATCACCCTGCAAACGCAGCAAGACATCTCTCACTTGGCGACTCGCCTCGAGCAAGCCAAGTATCCGTTCGAGCTCACTGGGGACGGCATCACTGTGGCCGATCCGTGGAATAACATCCTCCATTTTACAGCGGACTAGCCGCTGTCATGACGGCACATCTTGAACCAGTGACACGAAGGCAAAACCAGAGTGGCGTTGTTGTGCCACCTTGCCATCATCTCCCTTTTTGACGACAACAATGTCGTAGCGGACAGGAATAACCAGCACGCCGCCCGGTGCCAACTGTGCAATCAGCTCCGGTGGCAACATATCGGCACTAGCACTTACCAGAATCCGATCAAACGGCGCTTGTTTTGATAGTCCAAATTTCTGACCGGCCTTGTAAAAGGTGGCATTCATAATACCTGCCGCACGACAATGGCCGCGGCCAAATCGCAACAATTCCGGTATGCGTTCGACAGCATACACCCATCCATCCGACCCGACGAGATGAGCCAGTAGTGCCGTTGTCCAGCCCGACCCCGACCCTATGTCCAAAACCCTTTGATTAGGTTGAACGTCTAACCAACGTAACATTTGCCGCACTGTCGACGGCTGGCTGTTCGTTTGGCCATAGCCAATTGGTAGCGGGCGGTCGTCACTTGCAAACCCCCGTACGCTAGCAGGCAAGAAATACTGCCGCGGAACTTCCTGAAACGCTTGATCGATCTTCGTAGTCACCAGGGTTACCTCTATCTCTTTTCAGTATACGCCTTCTCTACTAAGCCGTTCAGTCCACCCCGTCAACACGCGCCGCGACCGCTACCGGCACATCCCGATATAACGAACCTTCCGACACCTTACCGATCACCTCGTGGGCGCTGGTCATCACGATATACGCCTGAGGGTCAATCGCACGAATGGCGGACTTCACTTTTTGCTCCTCTAGCCGTGTAATAACAATCAACATCATACCGTGCGGTTCGAGGTCACCTGGGTTACTTTCCTTAAAATAAGTGACTGGCTCTTTAATTAACTCATTAATCACCTTGCCGACAGCACGGACATGCATGCTCACCACCCAGACACAGCGCGACTCATCGAGCCCTTCGACCGTGACGTCGAGCGCTTTGTGCACCACAAAGTAGGCGATGAGTGAATAGAGCGCCTGCTCCCAACCGAAGACAAAACCTGCCAGCGCGATAATGACACCGTTAATCGCCAAAATCGCCTCGCTGATCGAAAAGACGGTCGTGCGGTCGATTAAGACCGCGATCGTGTCCGCACCGTCAATGATACCCCCGTAGCGCACCACAATCCCCACGCCGACACCAACAACAATGCCACCAAATACTGCGGCGAGAATCGGTACGTCCGTAAAACCGTGTGGCACATGAATAAAGGTCAGGAGTGCCAGCATCATAATACCAAGCACTGAATAGCCCGCAAACGCCTTGCCAAACTTCTTATAACCAAGCCAGACAAACGGAATATTTAGCAGTATTAAGAAGATTCCGAGAGGCGCACCCGTCAGCTTTGCGGCGATAATAGACAAGCCCGTCACGCCACCGTCAATCATATGATTCGGCAACAAGAAAAACTGCAGACCGACTGCAGTAATAATAGCTCCGAGGAGAACCAGTATAATTCGTTTTGCGATGCCAGCCTGGATAGAATTCCCCTTTCGTTTATAGTGTTATTGTAGCATATCCTCTATGACATGCTCTCATACAAACGTATCGGCTATACACCATCATAGTTCGTCCAGTCGGTGGCTAGGTCGAACCCATACGGATGCCGCACCACAAAACCACCAGTGTCGTAGACTTTACCTGGCCCCATACTTGTGTCGACAACGGTACATCGTGGATAGGCGGCGAGATTGGCAGCAACCAACACATAGCCGTCTTGATCAACTTTGGCACCGTCGGAGCGAATGGTGTACGTGCTCGCTGCACCACAGCTTTGTATCGCCCTATTCATTGGTAAATCATAATACGTCTCTCGGTGAGCCACACCGTCACCATCGACATATACCTGCGCCCCCTTCGACCTTGTGAGTGCATTTGGCTTTGGCTGAAAAACGACAATCTGCGGTACTTCCTGTTGCGCGCGCGACACAATCAGATCGGTGAGAGCGCCGTCAAGCGTCAGGCTTCCTTTCTGAAAGGTGGTCTTATCTTTACTATCAAGCGCCTTTAGGCCCGCTTCTTTTAATATTTCGTTCGGTGACTGCAGCGACGTCATAACCGTTTGTCGCACAGCACCGTCCACCACGGCGACTGGTCGCGACCGATAGATAATAATATCGACATACGATTTAGTAAGACTTGTACCAATTGACGGGTCGATGATATCGTGCGAGTCAACAGTAATGCCGGCGAATTGTAATGCGCTCTGCACCGTACCAGCACGCGTCAAAACAACGTGCTCTAGCCCACGATCATAAAACGTCACTAATCGCTGCGGCTGTGTTGGCTCTGCCGCTCGCGTAAACCCGTACCACGCCGCCAGGAATACGAACATGACAATAGCCCCCAGTGCTAGTAGCTGTCTCGTTCGTTTCTGCTGTAATCGCTGTTTTTTTGATAGTTTCTTCATACGATGAGTTTATTCATAGTATACGCTTTTGCTACGCGAGTATTCTAGAGGCAAACCCTCATTCAAAAAAATAAGCTGCTTGCGAATCCTCTCAGTTACACCTCACTCATTACGACACGCACCACGCCGACAGACCTCACTATTTCACTCGAAGGTAGCCAAGATAATGACTATATGGCAGTTAACGCGGCGCTCGAAGCACTCGTGAAAGACTACGACGCACGTCTTTCTCACATGTTGATTTATCTGCTTGGTCGGTATAACAACGACCTCTATCGCCTGATTGATAAGCCAGGCCCACAGTCTGCGCTGACACCAAACACCCGCTTCACTCGCATCGCCGGCACATACGACAAGCTAACCTGGCGCAGCGCGCAGTCGGATATCGAGGTACAATTAATGTTCAGTACGATGCACCGCGCAAAAGGCCTGACGGCAGATATAGCGATTATCCTGAATGTTAACGACAGCAGCTTTGGTATGCCAGCTAAGAAGCAGAGCGATCCGGTTCTCGGCCTTCTGTTGGCTCACCCAGATGCCTACCCATACGCAGAAGAGCGCCGTCTTTTTTATGTGGCACTGATCCGCAAGTCTGGACTTCCGTTCCGACCAAGTTGACTCAGCTCATTGGGTATACGAGTCTAGAACCTCTATGCGCTGTTAGTTGAGACAAATGAGACACCACAAACATGTTTTAACCATAAACACACAGAAAAGCGCGCTTTACTGTGAGAGCGCACGGTCATTGATTTTTTCGTCAAGTTGTAAGGCTATTGTATGCATTTGCATCGCAACCTCATTCGGCTGACAATCTGGGTTATCAACATGTACGACAGTACTTGTTGATAACCTATTATTAAAACCTTCAAATTGGCTTGCGCCTGATTCTACGGCCAATTCAATTTCCTGCCAAATCTCACGAACTTGGCTGTCGAGTGCGCGCACCTCATGCACTTCAGTAGGGTCATGCTTACTATTTATCTCTCTAACATTTAATCTATTAAGAAGCTGTTCATGCGTAGTGGCGTCAGAAAGCATATTAACACCAACGATATAATCCGGTGACTCTACCTCTCCTAGATGATCAGCCATTCTTTCTTCAAAACGTGCGACATACTCTTTAGCTTGAGTTTCTGGTAATTGCAGTGTCTCCCATATGATCCGCTTAAGGTACGGGTCAGAATCAATAACAACCCCAGTTCCTCTACTAGCGATGATCCTCGCTAGGCCATAACATGCAATGGCGATGTCTTCGTATAAACGGACCATCTCTTGCGGAGTCTCATTTACTTCGGCAAGCTTATGATTAGAACCTAAAATATTCTTTGCAACTTCGGGTGTCAGCCATGATTTGTAACTACTCCCGCCAATCACAACATACTCATCGTCACCGTTGAGTGATGCAAATTCTTTTGCTATCGTAGTCTTTCCACTGCCATCGGTGCCATAGAAACTAATTACATCCATATCGTTCTCCTTATTGTGATTGATTCGTTGATAAATTAGAGAATACTTTTCTAATTGGTGTATACATTTCGGCGAGGGTCTCTCTTGAGCAGTGTTCATCGAGTGTCTCTAAAGCTTGAAAGATTTTCTCTTTATTCTTAGATGATTTATCATCAGTATCTACAGCCTCAAACAGTACGAGTTGCTTACCGTCTGGCAGTGGATTACTTAGTGTTCTCTCAAGGAATCTATTGTAATACACACGCGGTATAACCTGTACGTCTGACTGCTGGATTGGTAATAAGATTTTCTTAGCATCGCTGGCTATAAAAGACTGCATCGCGACAGATCCGATGAACTTATTAAGTGTCATGTAGGTGTATGTCTCGGCGCCTTCTCGCTTAAGCCAATCTTGCCAAGCGACGTAGCTTTCTGAGGTCTCGTCTTCCGCCGCATCCTTGAGGAATTTAATAAGCAACTCGTCAGTCGTTGCGTCAAATATGTCACCGTCGATTATCCTACTTTCATCTGGGCCAGTTTCACTCAAAGCTGCGAGGAGTGGATCATGGTTAGCTTGAGTAAAATGTACGCGCTTATGTCCTCGGCGGACATCAAGCCAATCGTTCGAACCATCGCCCTCTAGGATGGGTTTTACACCTAAGGTACCATCTCGCCAGACATGATCACGTAGGGTGATATAGTGACGCTGAACCTCCCTTAGGAGCCCGACCGGTGCATCGATACTTAAGTTTCTAACCGCATCTATTTTATCAACATCGATACGTTTTGAATCTTGTTCGAAAATGATTCTATCTTCTTGCCTATGGTAGGGGTGTGTCGCTTCCTTTAAATAGTGAGATAGGAAGAGCTGTGAGAAACGTACCCAAGATTCTCGATCATATACATGTCGAGTCCTTTCGTGCTGTGAGAGTCGATGGACGGAAAATACGTCGCGATACGCAAAAAATCCTCCGGGATTTAGAGTATTAGTTATAGCGCCAATAGTATTATCAATCGAATGATAGCCGTCACCGTATGAGTAAACCTCATGCATCACAGCGGACGCTGCGATAATATCAGCACCATCTTTAAAGATTTCATTTGTCTGCTCGGCGTTTCCTTGATGAAAACTTGTAGTGGCATATTGTCCAATTTTTTGGCGTGCAATATGAAGCTTATTAGATTCAATTCCGTCAAGCTCAAGAAAAGATACATGCAATCCGCCATCTCGTAAATGCTCGTTTTTATCTAATGAATTTGCAATCGCATTCACCGCGGAGCCACCTCCAGGCCCAATTTCAATAATATGTACTTCGTCGGAATGCTGCTTACGCAAGCGATCAAGACCAGCTAATGTCAGTGCGGCTTTCTCTGATCCATTTCCATTAATGGCTGTATCCAGGTAGGTTTGATTGCTCTTTCCGCTTAGTAGAAATTCGCCCATTAGTAGTCCTTTTTTAAATATCAATAAAAAACTTGTCACTGGGTCGCGAGATCGCGACCCAGTGACTGCGTCACATTACCTCTAGGATAGTCACGCTGTGTTGTTTGCCGCTCGGGGTTACATACTGAACTTCATCACCCTCTTGACGATGAAGAAGAGCAGCACCGATCGGCGATGACGTAGATATCTCCATGACATCCTCCGATCTGTGCTCTGTACGTGCCACGAAGTGGCCACCGATCGCGACAGTGAGTTCATCACCATCAGCATCAACGAATGTAACCGTGGAGCCAACCTCGACGTTTGCGGAGTTCGTGCGTTCAACCACAATTGCGTTCCTTCTGAGTTCGCGTAGTTTCGCAAGTTGTCCGGTCGCTTGGTCGACATCGGTCTTCGCCTGCTCAAAGGCAGGATTGTCGTGCCATGTGTTGTTGTCTGCCTCAGCTCCCGATCCCATCGAGAGAAGAGCTTCTCCCAACTTTTTTTCGGCTTCCACGATTCGATCGTCGAGCCTATCGAGCGCTTCCTGGGTGTAGTGGTGCATTTCTTTGACCTTTCTATTCGATTGTCGCCAAAGATATTTTTAAAATAACATATTATTTTATATTTTGCAACCCCCACCCCTTAACTGAGTGCATCATTAACAAAAAATCCTCAGAATAGGCTTCTGAGGATAAGTGCGCGTAAGGTTAACTGGTTTAAATATAACCACAGATTGTTTAGCGCGTGGCGATAAGGGCAGGTTTCGGCTCTGAAAATTTAATGACAGACCAGTTTTGATTGATTTCCGTAATACCTTCTTCACCAATGTGGGGGTACTGCATTTGGTAGGCATTTGCCACGCCACCAAAGATCGCGTTAGTCCAAACGAAACCAAGTTTGTCTGCTAAGGCACGGACGGATTCCTCTGTTGGACCTTCAATTTCAACATAAGGCTCGAGCCATGGCCATTCATCAAGCATAACTTCAACTTCGCCAAGTCGCCAATTTTCTCGTCGGCTTTCTTGAAAGGTGTCGTGTTCAAGTCCGGCTGCCGTAAGCAATCCGACCACCGTCTCAAAATCACTTACCTCTACTTCATATTCTTTAGCGCCATCAATCGAATCCTCGTCAAACTGTTTGTACGTAATAGTGATACGATTACCTTCATCGCGTACGCGTACAAAGGCATTCTTATCGGTCATGGTGGGTGTATGAATTACTACACGACGCATTGTTCGCATTGGCTGTTCTAGTATTGCGCCGACTGCGGTAAGTTTCGCACGCAGTTCATCATGATTAACATTAAGGAATTTAGCTTCGATTTCAGATTTCATAGTCATAGTATAACATGTATCCTTGTGCTCGCTTGTAGCAGACTTACGCTTCTAGTCTACCTCCAGCCAAGGCGTCTCGAGTTATTGGCACATAGGTCAAGTACCTGACCCACGAGTCTAGGCACTCCGATCGAGCAGAGTGTCGCACTTCAATGGGGTGGCGGGATTCGAACTATATATTTTTTTGTATTGTGCGGAGTGACATTTAAAAAGAGCCTGACTAAATCAGACTCTCCCAAAGGTCTCCACCACAGGACCTAGTGACGGTATAGCGCTCATGTATGCGCAAATCAATCTAGCTCAGTGGTATAATTCTTAAAAAGGAACCAATATTCATATGGGAAAAATTATTGCAATCGGCGGTGGAGAAATCGGGCGACCTAAAGAAGGTGGTGGTTTTTACCCGATAGAAACATCAGCTATCGACCGCGAAATCCTCGCCCTCACTGGTAAGAAGTATCCCTCTCTTCTTTTCCTCCCAACCGCAAGCCACGACTCGACTGGCTACGTTGAGGTTGTGAAGAAGCATTTTACAACAATCGGATTCAAATCAGTTGATGCGCTGTATCTATCCGATAAAACATTGTCGCAGGAACACATAGAAAAAACTATCCTATCTCACGACGCCATCTACGTAGGTGGTGGCGACACATTATACATGATGACACTATGGCGACGGCTCGGTGTCGACAAGATTCTCAAGAAAGCCCTCGATCGTGGTATTGTTCTGGCTGGCCTCAGCGCCGGTTCGATATGTTGGTTTGCCTGTGGCAACTCCGACTCGCGCAAGCTTAGCAGCGGCAGCAACCAGCTCATCAAAGTTACAGGACTTGGTTTTATCGACGCCCTCCACTGTCCACACTACGATATAGAGCCATTCCGACAAGATGATCTAAAAAGGATGATGAAATCGACCTCAAAAGTAGCAATAGCACTCGACAACTGCACGGCGCTCGAAGTTATCGATAACACGTACCGAATCATCCAAAATAAACCAGGCGCAAAAGCCCGAAAAGCCTATTGGAAACGTGGTGAATATATCATTCAATTGCCTTCCTTGACGCCATAGCCTTACAGTCAAAGAGTCTGACGTACCGCGCCGAGTTACTCAGAGACGAGATGAGAGACCTGATACTTCGCACGCAGGATGATACCAGTCTATGGACAGATCTTCTCTCCGGGACACTTTACCACGTCAATTGGCGCGAGATTATTGAGAATCATCTAGGGTAGTCATCTCCGTCCCAAGCAGGACGATAAGCTGCTCGGTGAACCGTTAGCCGGAACTTACCCCACGACAAGGTCAGTTACATCGTCTACGAGACGAACATTGTCAGGTAGAGGTGAAGGCTGCTTACAGTAGTCATTTTTAATAAAGTAACTATTTACTCCAGCGTTTACGCCAGCCTCGTAGTCATAGTAATAACTGTCACCAATCATGTACGTACGAGACGGGTCAAGTTCAAATTCATCAATGACGCTACGTATAACTTCTGTTTTGCCGTCCCTGTTGCCGCCGTCAGAGCAGAAAAAGCTGTCAATAAGTCCGCTAATCCCGAGCGTTATAATCTTTGACTCAAGCTCCTTCAGCCCCTCATTGCCAGGTACGGGATGCGCTGAGACAACAAAGACTTTATATCCTCGACTATGTAAACCTGCAAGCATCTCTGATACGCCATCAACGAGAGCCAGGTCAGTATGGCTATCCTTTTCGACGCGATCTCCTCTATAGATATTATCGGGACGTGAATTCTTATCTTGTCCAATCGGTCGCCATAGCGTACCGTCGCCGTCAAATATAACTGCTCTATTCATAAAGAATAGTATACCAAGAAAGAGTCTTCCTTCCTCTGTCTCCTCATTATACGGGTGAACGAATCACATCGAGCTTGCTTATCACACTGGTAAATGTGGGCTAACACTGTCAAAATGGGCCCGATCGTCTAAACTTTTTTCAGATATATCCACAATAGTGTCTACTGATTATGCCGAATTATCGTCGCAGTGCTGTACGTAATTCTTCAAGGGGAAGCTCAACTCGGTAGTCTCTATAGAACTTGCCATCCCGATATTCAGCTTCATTCATCCAGGCGCTGGTCAGGACTGCCTTATAGATACGACGGTTAGCCTCATTTGATAGATCGGCCACCGATTCCGCTGAGCGTAAGACCTGCGAGATAGCCTGCTCGATCACATCTGGGTCGTTGAGCTCACTGGCTGTTGCTTCAAAATAGACGCCCCACTCTGAACCAGCCGGAACCGTTGAATCGTAGATAACAATTGCGATTGACTCATTGGCACGCACGTTACAGGAGTGCCTATTCTGCCTATCTGATACCCAGTAGAGGTTCATATCTTGATCAAACGTATGAGCTACCGGATTGTTCCAAGGCTTATTATCCTGAGAGGCAGTTGCAAGTGTAGCGTACCGAATAGTTGATAATATTTCATTGGCACGTTGGATGTGTTGTTCGCTCATAATGACTTTAGTATACTCCTCGTTTTGGTCGACGAATGTGCTCATGTATGACTTAGTGTCTTTATTATACCTCCAACGATTGACTCTGCTTTATATCTTACTGCGCAAACACTCCCTTGCCGTCGATATCTGAAGGGGCTACCTTGACTAAGGCCTTATACATCCGTACGTGCCTTATCTAAGTTCATATATCCTAACCTCGCAGTTTTTCATCGGGCTGATACGCATATTGCCGGCAAGGGGTAAGTTGTTGGTGTACGCATACACAGCCTGATGTACGCCACCGTGCGAGACGACTAGTACGGAATCATCTTTGCCGTGAGTGGCCTTGAGATTATCTAGAGCCATGTAGATGCGATCAAAAAAATCACGTATCGGCTCGATACCCTCAACTACTTCGTTCTTGTCGAAATCAAACGCATCATGCCATGAAGTGGCGTCGAGATAGTTGCTAGTTTTTAACTCCCTCCATACATCGTCTATCCGTATATCGAGTTTGTGAAATTCATTGATGATTTTTGCAGTCTGTAGAGCTCGTTGCAACTGGGAACTAACTACAGCTTCGAACGTAACATCTCTGAGCTGCTCCGCAAGCTGCTCGGCTTGCTCTATGCCCGCAGAATTAAGCGGTTCGTTGAATTGGGCGGTATGGGCTTGTTGCAAGCCAGAGTTCACATCAGTCTCACCATGACGCACGAAGTATAGTTTCATATTCTGATTATACGTCATTCGCGTACGACATCTGAATTGTGTATAGATTGCACGGAGCTATAGAAGTACTGCACTTTTAAGTTCTTCCTCCCCTTGTCTTCTCATTGTACGGGTGGGTAATCAGCCCGCACCGTCCTGAGCATGGCGGTAAACTGCTCATTCCCCAATTAATGCAAGGGTTACATGGCCCCACCAGGCAAAACAGCCCCAAATCCTGATTGAGGGACTAGGAATTTCCAGTCATTTTGAAGATTCATACATAAATCTATCCAGTCAAAATTTTACTAGTCACATAAAAGCCAAAAGCCGCCCCTTGCAAAGGGCGGCCAATGGGACTTGAGCTTACAGGACATTGAAAGGGTTGTGGAGAGCATGGAACAGTTGACGCAGCGATGTTACGCCCATCTGATCAAGTGGGAGGGCGCGCGTCGACATCTCGAGCTTCTTGTACCCGAGTACCTCGCAGCAAACAATCTCACCGTCTTCACGGAGCCACGTACTGGCCCCCACGAGCGGCGGTTCGTTGCGAAAAAGTTGCCACCACGCAGTGGTTCGGTCGACAAAACGTGGACCATCGAGATGCCAGTGGTTCATTTCACACTTTGGAGCGTGGCCATGGAGGTTGACGGTGGTCTTGACGAGCTTCGGCCGCCGCCTGGTAGATGCCGAAAGGACGTCAAGGGCGATGGGGATCTCTTCCAGTACTTCAATGAGAAGCTTGAAGCGAACGATTTCTCGCTCTCGAATGCTCGTTCTTTCAGCTCGTTCCGTTGTGATGAGTCGATTCGAAGGCATGATTTTACTCTTTCCTGATATAGTCAAAGTCCCTTGCGGAACCTCAACAAGATAGACTTGGATGATTACGCGCAATAGTAAGAGTATAGGCGCATAAAAGACAGCGAGCAAGCGTAAGCACGAAGACTGTCAAGTCTTGCGCACTCTACCCTATTATGGTCCTAGGCCTATGTTTGTATAGATAGCGATAGTTAAAAGGATTCCTCCCTCTGTCTCCTCATTATACGGGTGAGCGAACCACATCAAGGTCGTTCGTCTCGGCGGTAAACTTCACGGGGTGCTCGATCAAATCGTCAGGTGCGAGCTTCTTTTCCATTTCGGCACGTAAATGCGTATACGTGGCTTCATTAGGGGCCGCATTGACTGTTAATTCCAGACATGTCTAGTGATGCGCCCATAGCATCATATATACATATCTACCATTCAATGATATAATATGCCTCGTAAGGCAAGTCCTTCGTATGCAGCCTCGGCTGCCTCATAGTTAGGAAGATCATGACGATTGTTCGTGTTATCGATGGCGACATCGCTGCCGTTGAGGCCGATGCATTGCTCACCGCAATCAACAGCGGCGGCATGTGGTTTGGCGGGATCGACGGAGTAATCGCGCGAGCGGCTGGCAGCCAGTTTCATATACAGGCGGCCGACGCCCTCGCTCAGCAGCGAGATGTTAAGGTGGTTGTTGCGCCCAAACAAAGTGACCACCATGGCAGGTTCGAGGACGTCGTGTTTGTTATCGACGATCTCGATGAGAGCCTCATGTTCGTCGTTTTCCGTGGCCTTGACGCCGCAGCGGCAGCCGGCTACAAGCGCATCTCGATACCAGCCATTCGGCTTGGCGTCATGAAGAATGTTGGTGGTGACGTGGAGACAAAGATCGACGCTATTGCGGATGCACTGGTGGCTCACATGATGGACTCCGAGCCTACGCTAGATGAGGTCACGATCGTCACCTACAATGATCCCGATCTCCAGCAGCGGTTCGCCGCCGCCATTGAGGCAAATGGCATCCTGCGAATGACGGATACCTAAGTCCTCGGAACACCCTTGGTGGCAAAACAGCCCCTGGTGTTTCCGGGGGCTGTTTTTGTTATAGGGAGGTTTTAGGACTGACCCTTTCCCTTTTAGCTGTTACCAGTTCGAACTACTCAAAGGTTATAGATTAGGATCTTCTATGTTGATATTTTCAGGCGAGCGGTGCTGTTCGCGCAATCGCTGAACTTCTGGGATAAGAGACTGTGCGTTTGGGTTCTCGGTCGCTTGCTCGAATGCCAGTTTCGCCATAAGCGCTTGATACTCTGGATTATGGCGATTAGCAACTAAATACTCGCCCGTACCGTCAATATTCGTGACAACTCGGTGTGTTGCCTGGTCGCCATGTTCTGGGCCTCGGTATACTAACATGTTTCGTCTCCTTCACTATTTCATCAAGCATACTCCGTGCGGGTTGTTTTTTCTAGAGGGAGGGATTTGATTCGGGAGTAATAACGCCTAGACTAGCTGTAAAAATGGAGAAGTTAAAGTACTACCACTGACCTCTCCTGTGGCAACCCGAAGAAAGCTGGCGCAACCATACTTCCCCCTTCGCCTTCCGCTTACAGTGAAGTCTCAGGCGCAAGAATGATTGCGGCGGAGTGATGCGCTTCGTGTGACCAAGAATTGATTATGTAATAATCGGAACATACGTCCGGTTGGCCAGAGCAGTCACGCTGTGACATGCTCCCACCACCTGTCCGCCCTGTCCGAGAGCCGCCTGACGCTGGGATGATCATTACGGTCTCGCCTGCGGCTCATCCGCAATCATCATCCCCAGAGTAAGACTATTGCTAGTCGGTTAATTACTCACTGAGTGATCGTAGAGCGCTAGGATCGCCTGTAAACGACCAAATAGCGCTGGTTTTAGAACTGTCTTGTAGTGCACTCATGACCGTAGCGCCAATTCGTAGCTCATCATCTCCTATACCGGCACTTTCAAGTGCATTAGCGGCGTGCTTAAGGAAGCCTTTCGCGTGAGCGGCTGTGTCAAACACGAAAAGGAGAGATGGATACACTCCACTCCCCCAGCCCTCATCTTCACTGTGGGTGATGTATTCAGCCAGCTGCTTTCTGACAAGATAGAGCGGTGTGTCGTGGGCCAGGATGACGAAGTGTTCAGTTTGGCCGCGCAGGTAGAGATCTGGCTTGGTGGCTGGCATGTCATCGAAGTAGGCTATCTCCTGTCGGGTGAATATCTCAAAAGTAGACGGATAGCTGTGACGAAGGCTGTTATATGCCA
This sequence comes from Candidatus Saccharibacteria bacterium UBA4727, assembly GCA_002404195.1. Taxonomy (GTDB): domain Bacteria; phylum Patescibacteriota; class Saccharimonadia; order Saccharimonadales; family Saccharimonadaceae; genus UBA6022. Next base: position 20,551 of record DHJF01000005.1, read on the forward strand.
TTAGCGTGTCGACGCAGTGCTGCTTATAGGAGTTGCCGAGTGTTTTGTTTTTGTAATAGGTGCGAAGCAGGCGCTGATCGAAGCGGCTATCTTGTCGTAGCTGCACGAGACCCTTGACGGCGAGGCAATAGATAGCTGGCTGACGATCTATCTTGTACGACTGTTCATAGATGCGTTCAATATAGTGCTGCTCAAGAAGGATGTTAAGCCTGCGTTGTAGTGAGTTGTTTTTTAGTGCGAGGTAAGTTGTTAGATGCGGTACGGTAATGAATCTGAATTTGTAGAGCAAGATGAGGATGTGGAGCTGTTTGCTAGTAAGGCGGTAGTCTGTGTGTGCTTCGGGCATGAGTAATTATTCTCCTTATATGTATATATAAAGGGAGAGCGTCAAATATACAAGACTTACCTCTGTTACTAGGTCATTGAAAAGACGTAATGCACGACGTCTTTTAGTGTGCGCACGAAATCGATGAATAGTATTGCTTTTTATATAGAGGCCGGCCCGATTCAACCACCGCTCCTAGCTCATCGCCACGACGTTCGGCGAGTCGGTCAACCGCAGCAAACAGCGTATTGCCAACAAACTCTCGTTCGGCAATCGATTGTTCCATTTGGTAGGACTCTATACTCATGATGCGCGCCGCTTCATGCGAAGATCAGGATACGCGAGTGGTAAGAACACGCGCAGGTTTTCGTCGAGAGGCACAGGTGGCGTATCTGGATAGTCGGGGTCAACCTCTTCCATGGCGGCGTCGACTAGTTCAAGGGCAGCCGAAATTTGCATAACAGCATCTTGCTCAGGATTAAGCACATCGTCGTCCTCAACATCAACAATAAGTGGCGCTTCAATGACATATGTCCGGACGATAGTACCGTGCAAACGAGCATCTTTGCTGATAATTTCAACATATCGATCACCCTCACTGTCCACCATAACAACAACTGAGTCACCACTTGCAATGATATAATCACCGCGCTGTAAACGCCCTCGCCTTTCGAATGCTTTTTCAATTTGCATGTGTAAGAATTCAAGTTTCTGATTAGCCACGGCTTCATCTGCTAGATCAACACCACCGATTGCAATCAGACAGTCGACAAGATCGGCCTGAAGGTCCGACGCGTCCGTAGTGACGTCTTCGTAATCCTGAATACCGTCGGCCTGTAGTTCCATGCCGCCAAGTGCGGCGAAAAATTGCTGGTCAAGTTCGGGAGTACTCATAGAAGATTTATTGTAGTACACGGGGCGAAGTTTGCAAGCGCAACGGATATCATGCATTTCATATTCGGAGTATACTATAAGTAGTAGGTAGGAGAAATTATGACACCGCCATCAAGCCAGCATTATCCAATCATAACAATCGTTTACTCTTAAACGAAAGGATAGGTGTCATGATAAAAAGCAGAGATCGACCTCGCAGAGAGGTGAAAAAGCACAAGAAACATGTCTAGTGATACGACAAGAGCCAGCACCTACGCTGGCTCTTGTTTAATAATCAAAGCCTATAGGCTACACCTTTAAATCCTCTTTTAGCTGCTCGAACTGCTCTTTATCGATCTCACCTTTGGCGTAGCGGTCTCTCGCGATGTCAAGCGGGTCGCGGTGCTGCGGCCAGCCAGGGTGATGATGCTGCGACAAATCACCGTGGCGATGATATCTCATAAAGCGCATAAAGATGAGGGCAATCAAGGCCAAGAAGAGCACAAATATTCCTGCGCCAATAAGCCCATCGTATCCCCAGCCACCTCCATCCATCATAGGACCGTAATAGTAATGCATACAACCATCCTTTCGTTACATTTCTATGATAATCCCGTAGCGCTGAGGTTTATCTGAAAAAGTGCGCGTAGTATACTAAATGTATGCTCGACCATCATATTCAGCGCTCGATTGTTTACCAGCTGGCGTTTGCCACTAGCCTGCGCTTTAGCGAGCTACAGCCCGATGATGTCGATAATAAGCTCTTTACCTACCACCTGAAGAAGGTGATGGTGGCTGGCTATGTGTCAAAAAATGATGAGGGTCTCTACGAACTCACAGCTGAGGGCCGACGCATGGGCAAAGGGGTCTTGAAAAAAGAAAGTCGCTTAATCGGCCGCGCCTACTCTACCCTTTTACTGGCGATTCGACGCGAAAGCGACGGCGCATGGCTGCTATATACGCGTCGCACCCACCCGATGATTAATCTGACAGGCTTTATGCATGCACAGCCGGGTACAACAGCCACCACTCTTGAAACGGCTGCGCTTGAATGCCAACAAAAAACCGGGCTTACTGGAGTATTTCGCGTCCATGGCCACGGCTATTTCCGCGTCTATCACGCCGACCAGCTGGAAAGCTTTACCCACTTTACCCTCCTCGTCTGCGACAACGCTACGGGCGAACTGACGCAGGATAGCGAGCTGGCCGACTATCATTGGGAGCTGCAGCCTGACTTCGAGGCACCGCAGATGCTCCCGAACATGCAGGTTCTCTACGATATGTACGCCGGACCCGCCGGCACATTCATCGAACGCACTTTTCAGATTTAAATCGTTCGAGGATAGTCTTCGATAGCTTCCTCATACGCTTCAAAGGCACCGTTTGGTGCGTGGCGACGCCAGTAGACAGCCAGGTCGCTATTCGGGTCGGCTAACTGTGCCATCGATGGGTGTGAACCGACTTGACCGCCAAAGACACGCGCCTGCTCCAACATTTGTAGCGACTGCTCGCGGGCAAGATTTTGCACATCGAACGGACTGTATGAATCTGCCACCGTGCCTACTTCGATACAAGCAAGCTGCAACGACGTATTGCCAAGTTGTCGCCCAAGCTGCTGCTGAAAACGAGCGCTTGAGCGGTTCTCACGCCGCGTCGCGACGACCACTTCGGCCAGCGCAGCCGTCGCAGCCAAGCCTTGCTGCGCTTTGGTCAGCAGGCCACTTTTTGTTTCACGCCAGTCGGTTTCTTCGTCGGTAAACATAGGGAGATTCAAACGGCGGCGCATCACCGGCGCGTTGACAGCGTAGTTATACCAGCTGGCGTTGAGCCCGCTCATAGCAATCACGTCACCCGCAAAAGCAACATCTTCGGGTTGCTCCACAAGTTCCATGACACGAGCAGCAATACGAAGGCCGTCACGCTGATGTTCGGTTAAAATAGTGCCACTCGGCAGCGTGTGACGACGTTCAATTTCGGCACGACTGCGAGCGCGCTCGGGCACATAGTGATGGTTGTCGAGGTGTTGGGTTGGTAGGTCAAAATTGCGATATGGTTTATTCATATCATTACTATGCGCTGAATCGTCGACCAATACAGTGAATACTTTTTCACTAGAATCGTACCCTGACCGCCCTAGTCGATGGCCGAAACGCTCTGCGGCAACACGTAATATGTCACACTGTCTTCGGTATTACGTAGCAGCATGCAGCTCGCGCCGCCGTTGACAGTAAAATCAGCCGATGTTAAGTGCGTATCGGGTGGCATGTTTTCCATCTCGGGGTATTTAAAGCAGTCAATCATACCCCTGAGTGTCGCTTGCTCCTCAATGGGCGTATCGTCGAATGGGTCAAGGGTGCCGCCTGGTAACAAAATACCCGGCATATCGTCGTACATCGTGTAATACTCCGTACAGCTCACCGCCACGTCAATATCACGCAGTCGAGATGGAACGTAACAGTCAACATCACCCACCGCCCGCACGAGCCATTCGCGCTGCTGTTCAGCTGTTCGCGCCTCAAAATCAGCGCTCTGCACGAATTGAGACGCACTCTCGGCATGACCACCGAGCAGTGCCACGACATTCTCTTCGTCATTGTCGCTTTCTTGTCCGGGCTTAATGCGTAGATCTGTTAAATGGTGGTTAAGCAGCGGCGTATAATAAAACTCTCGGGGTATCTGTCCATTGAGTGGCTGACGATAAAATTCGAGGACGACACGCCACCTGTTATCGAGACAGCGAAACGTTGGGCCACCAAACCGCAATTTTGTCGTGTTGAATTGCTTCGTTCGCGCTATATCACTGCCGCTATGATCATCGTCTGCGTACAGCCGACCAACCACCCGACACTGTTGCCGATAGTACGACGGACCCAGCTTTTCGCCTAGTTCATAGGTTCGCTCCGCCATATCTTGTAGCGTTTCTTCACTCGCCGACTGGTCTTCGAGTATCATATCAGCCTCGAGCTCGCGCGTATCGTCACGCGCAGTCTCCCATTCGGGATTATCAAGCACGTTATCCCAATCAAACCCTTTAGGAATATCCATGCGTTCTTTAGAGAATGGCGAAAATTCAGTCATGTGCGTATTGTCTACTAAATAAGGCTGCTATACAAGCATAATCACGATACTGGCAAAAACCCTCGCTACCACAATGGCAACGAGGGTCTTCAGCAGGGCTACTTGCGGTTGAAGGCGAGGATGCGGAGGACTTTTGGCGCTATGATTTCTGCCTCAATCGAGTCGAGCTTCTCATACGGTATGACGTCTACATCGTCAAAAAAGAGCATCACTTGTGCGTCTAGTGATAAACACAGCGTTACATCTTCAAGGACCGCCTGGACTTCTTCATTCTCGTCGTCCGAGTCCTCGTCCGGCTCTTTGAGGACAAACAGGCTCACTTTGGCACCGGCCGGACTGCAAAACTGGATTACCGACTCGTCATCACGCCACGCATCGAGCAGATAGTCACGAGTTTGATAGGCCTGAGCGCTGATATCTTCGCGCTGAACAGAGCTCGTCAGCTTGACGACAACATGCCCCAATCTGCGGACCAAATATCCCGCGACCGACCGCTCTCTCCGTGCTCGCCGCCCGCCCAACGACAAGCAATCACACAGTTCGTCATCCATTTTCTTCACCTTCAATCTATAAGTTGCGCTTCTTGCTGAAGTTATCAGAACTATATAATTCTACGGCCGTAGACGCAAGCATAAACAATTTACCACCACACCAGAATGGCGTATACTAATACATACGAAGAGCTTTTACGTCACCGTGAGACACTCGACGCCAATTTAGTTCACAATCTATTAAAATGACAAAGACATCTGGAGGATAGTTTATGGCCAAAGGTACAAATCAGCAAAAAGCAATCAAGAAACCGAAGCTAAAAGTGAAAAAACCAAAAGTAACATTGCCACTCTAGGCTAAAAAGTAGGAAACCCCGCACTGATATTCTCAGTGCGGGGTTTTTTTGAATAGGAAACTCAGAGCTATTCCGTCAGGGAGCCGTCAAGCTCCTTAGGTGTCGAAAACTGCTCGAGTACAGACTCAATGTCCTCAGGCTTCAGGCTAGCAATTGCTTGCGCCGTCCAGCCCTCACTAGCCATTACAAGCACCGGTCCAAGCTGGAGGCTTGTCGCTTTCACGCCAATGGTCGCCAGGTCCGGTGCTACAATCGTCATGAACTCGGCCGATATCTCCTGTGTGCTGATGCTGATATCGGCAGGTTCATAGTCGGCAAGTACGACGCTGAGCGCAGTGTTTGCGACCCCCTTGATGAACGCTATCGGGTCGGACTTCTTGTAGACGAACGGGTACATATCATCAATCTCGATATTTACCCATGGACTAGCCAGTCGACGACCGTCCCATCTGCCCGCGCTTTTGTGCACGATGTTTTGCGCATCAAGTTCGATCGGTCTGTCACGCCCATTTTCTATCTTCCATTTGTGTCCTATTGGCACGCCCTGACGCCACCCTGCTGAGTAGTAACGTGGACGCCCATACACAGCAGCTTGACCCTTGTCGGTAAAAGACCTGTCGATCTTCTTCTGACGGGCAAGCTCCTCTGGAGATAGCGACTTGTCGTAGCGAAGGATTACTCTCCCCCACCACAGACGCATACCGATATCACCTTGCTCGATCTTCTTAACCGCCCGAGCAAGATAGACAGCTCCCGCAAGGATAATCCCCAAGAGGGCAATCACTATACGCACAAGTTCAGGCAGGGAGCCGAACCAAGTCACTGTCGCTTCATAAACGAGCTGAACAGCTCTGTCCACCGCAATCACCTCCTAAGTAAACTAGCGGTTTTACAAAATCCTATCCTAGAATGTACTATAGCACTTTCTAAAAAGTATAAAAGTCGCCACTCACGACGCAGTCGGTAACGCTTGCCCCGAGCAAGTTGCGAGTACGCGAATAATGGCGTCTTTTTCAGCGCTTGTTACCCATAGTGAATATTTGGCTTTGACGGCGATTTGTCGTGCTACATACTGGCAGCGGAACGGCTTATTGCTTGGCAGCCAGGTGGCAGCGTCGCCGTCGGATTTTTGCTGATTCGCCGGACCATCAACCGCCAACAGTTCAAGCGGGTCATTGGCAAGTTGTTGACGCAGCGCGGCTGTCAGTTGCTGAGCGCCGGTTTGCCAGGCATTGCTGAGTGCTACCGCGTGATCAATTTGCACGTCGGCGCTACTCGTCTCGCCACGTGAGAATTGAATAATTTTACCGGTGTAGGGGTCGTTCAGCGTACCGCTCACTACTTGGCAGTTGCTATTTTCGACCACGTTCGTCATATCGCGGTGTAAAATGATATTGCGCGTGTCACAGCCGGCGATAGATGCCCAGCCGTCACCGAATTGCGTGCGGGCATAGCCTGTTTTTGGCGCCCGACCCTTGACCGCTAATTGTTGGATCGCCGAGGCGGCATCGCCCGTTGCCTGCGTGGCGACAGGTGGCTGTGATGATTGCGGCTGCCATTGATCCGGATGGGTCAAAAGCAACACCGCGCTTATCCCCACAGCAATTAGCGCTATGATTGTTCGTCACAGTCGATAGTTTGCCGTCATGAACCTATTGTATACTCTTTGTGCTTTTCGTCCTTTTGGACTCATCAGCATAGATGCACATCTACGGAAGCAGGTTTAACAAGAAGACAGACATATGTTGGACCGTGTGGCCAAAGAAATTTCCTTGAGCCACACGGCGTTCAACTAGGCAGAAACAGAAGCGGCGGCAAGCGCTCGTAGTTGCGCCGTGAGTGGCTCACGAGCGTTAACTCTAGCGTGTCGGATGTATCCGATTACCAGCTCAACAAGTTCGTCGTTGAACTGTTTGATGATTTGCGAGGCAGCAATGGCATCAACTTGATCATTGAACACCACCGTGGTCTGCATCGTCAAATCCATCAGGTCATCTTCTTGATGGCCCGTCGGTTTCATCAGCTTCATTGCCCTACAATCGTCCTTGTCACGATGGGGCGCAAGAACGTGAAGCGCGGCATTCAACCTCTCCATGGCGCTATCAATGACCTCGTGGATCACCTTTGCGCGCACACCAAGACCTTTCGGTACTTGATGCAGACGCACTTCGACAGTCGCCTCGCCATAGAGGTCTTTCCGTTTGACTACCCTCTTCATAGGTTCCTTACCGAGCAATATTACTATCGCTCTGTATGTCGTCTTCTTGTTAAAGCATAGGCGTCAAGTCGACAACCTATCTCTTCATTTAAACATGGTTATGAATAATTGTCAATGTATCGCTCGCTTCGCTACAATCAGTGCGCTACGCACACATGTTATACGTCCTCACTCGGCGATACGAACAAGTTCGCGTCGCTCTCGTCTCGTAGTACAATAGATACATGCAAACAGTTTCTCGCCTTATTGATCAATTCATACCCGACCTTTATAACCTTTCGCTAATACTTAATAGAACCGACCGTACTTTTAGTGGTACCGTTACTATTTTTGGCGAAAAACTTGGTGACGACCCGACCCTGCGCGTACACGCCAAAGATCTAACCATCGAATCTGTCACCTTTGATGGCAAACAAGCGACTTGGGTCAGCGAGACCAACAACGAACTAGTGATTAGCCACCCCGACATAACGGCGGGTAGCCACTTGGTCGTGATTGGCTACACGGCCACGATTACCGATGCGATGCACGGCCTCTACCCTTGCTACTATCAGCACGACGGTGTAAAAAAAGAACTCCTCGCTACGCAATTTGAAAGCCACCACGCCCGCGAAGTCTTTCCGTGCGTCGACGAACCAGAAGCCAAAGCGGAGTTTGACGTCACCCTCACCACCGAGCAAGATGTCACCGTTCTTGGCAACCAACCTATCCATGAGCAACGCGTTGAAAATAACCTGCTTGTCACTGAATTTGAACGCACCCCGCGTATGAGCACCTACCTCCTCGCCTGGGTAACCGGTGAGCTCCACAAAAAGACCGCCACTACCAAAAGTGGTGTCGAGGTTAATATTTGGGCCACACCAGCCCAGCCAGCTGCCAGCCTTGATTTTGCGCTCGATATCGCCACGCGCACCATCGACTTCTTTGACGAATACTTCGACACGCCCTACCCGCTACCAAAGTCCGACCACGTTGCTCTGCCTGACTTTTCGTCTGGCGCCATGGAAAACTGGGGTCTCATTACCTACCGTGAAACGACCCTGCTCGCCGACCCTGCAACTACCAGCATCGGTAGCCGCCACTACATCGCAACAGTCATCGCCCACGAACTGTCGCACCAATGGTTTGGCAATCTCGTCACCATGAAATGGTGGAACAATTTATGGTTGAACGAAAGCTTCGCCACGCTGATGGAATATGTGGCAATCGACGCCCTGCACCCTGAATGGAACGTCTGGCTTGATTTTGCCACCAGCGAAAGTATTATGGCACTGCGCCGTGATGCCATCGACGGCGTCCAGGCCGTGCAAGTTGACGTCCATCACCCAGATGAAATTAGTACGCTGTTTGACGGTGCGATTGTCTATGCCAAGGGCGCGCGGCTCCTGCGCATGCTGCAAAACTACATTGGCGACGAGGCATTTCAGGCCGGCCTCAAGACCTACTTTGCGCTGCACGCTTATGGCAACACCGAAGGTGACGATTTGTGGCATGAGCTGTCGCTTGCCAGTGGCAAAGATATTACCGAGTTTATGAACACCTGGATTTCACAGTCGGGCTACCCAGTGCTCTCAGCCAGTCAAACTGGCGACCAGGTGAAGTTGGCGCAAAAGCAATTCTTTATCGGCAACTATGCGCCGTCGGATAAATTATGGCCAATCCCGCTCAACTCTACTTGTAGTGAAATGCCAGAGCTGCTCGAAAGCCGTGAACTCACCGTCACCCGCACACACACCACACCGCTGCGTTACAACGTCGGTGACACGGCGCACTTTATTACGCAGTACGATAGCGCCCTCCTGACGCGCCTCATCGACGAAATCAAAGCCGGTAATTTATTACCGCTCGACCGCGTGCAGTTACTCGACGAACAAACCCTCCTTGCGCGTGGCGGCCTCCTCTCAAGCGCTGAATTAATTCCACTGCTTGACGCCTACAAGAGTGAAACAACCGAATCTGTCTGGGATATCATCGCTATGACAATTGGTGAATTGAAAAAGTTCGTTGAAGGTGACGACGCCAGCGAAAAACAACTGCGCGCACTTGCCGCCGAGTTGGCCGATAGTGAATATCAACGTCTTGGCTGGAGTATCAACGAAGGCGAATCTGATAGCGACACGAAGCTGCGTTCAACCATCCTGAGTATGATGCTTTACGGCGAAACTAAGCCAGTTATCGATGTGGCGCTTGCTATGTACCACGACGCACCTCTCGACAAGCTCGACCCAGAGCTGCGGCCACTGATTATCAGTGCAGCTGTCCGCCATGGTGACGATGAGACTATTTTCGACACGTTGCTTGCTGCTCACAAGGCTTCGAACTCCGCTGAGCTCCAGCAAGATATCGCCGCTGCGCTAACTTCGACAAAAAACCCAGAACGCTTAGCACAAATCTTAGCCCTGCTTAAGGATGAATCGGTCGTACGCCCGCAAGATGCCGCCCGCTGGTTTGTCTGGACTATTCGCAACCGTGACGGCCGCGAACTTGCCTGGCAGTGGCTGCAGCAAAACTGGGACTGGATCGTCAAAACATTTGGCGGCGATAAAAGCTACGACGATTTCCCACGCTACGCCGCTAGTAGCCTGGTCACACGCCCGCAATTCGACGAATACCGCACGTTCTTTACACCAATGCAGCAAGAACCAGCCCTTGCCCGGGTCATTACTGTTGGTTTGAGCGAGATTGAAGGTCGCGTCGACCTCATCGAACGCGATAACGCTGCCGTTCGCGCTGCTCTATCCCAGCTTTAAAAAGCTTTGCACCTCAGGCGGTTGACCAGTCACGTCAATCGCTGCCAGGCGTAAATTAGTATCTTTCACCTCATTTTTCAAGGCGTAGTACTTTGCCGCAAAGGCCATTTGGTTTTATTTTTTAGCTGTGATTGCCGCCAAGCCCCCCGCCCTGATCGGCACTTTTGCGATACTTTACATCTGTAAAATATAACGTATCTTTGTGAAATGAAATAATATCGATTTCGCAGTATTTAGTGCGCCAGTTGCGATCAATAATCTCGTGCCCCTGGCCGACGAGATAGTTAGCCGCGGCCGTTTCGCCAGCGTCGCCATTTTACTTGGTAGTCCGTACTATATCTTCGTCAGCGCGGGTGGCGGAAGTCTTTGACGACGAAAGCGGTGTCGAAGGTTGATATTTAACTAAAGGCGCAAACGACAATCGATGCAGCGGCGTAACGCCCAACGTATCAATCGCGGCCCTGTGTGCGGCCGTACCGTAGCCTACATGCGACGCAAAGCCATATCCTGTATAAATACCGTCTTGCTCTGCCATGTAGCAATCACGGGCTACTTTAGCGATAATCGAGGCTGCCGAAACACTTGGAATCAGTAAGTCGGCCTTTTTTAACGTCGTGACGTAGCTTTCTTTGCTCGTGCCTTTTAAAAAGTTGATTGTGCCGTCGATAATAATCTCATGATAGGGCGCTGTTACCTGCTC
>DHJF01000005.1:31459-33657 GCA_002404195.1 Candidatus Saccharibacteria bacterium UBA4727
CTGTTACCTGCTCAACTGCCCGTTTGGTGGCTAAATTTAGTGCGGCAGATAACCCAATTTCGTCTATCTCAACTGCCGTTACCCAGCCAAGCCCGAATCCAGCTGCTTTTTCACGGATTTCAATATCTAGTTGCTCGCGTTTTTTCTTGGTCAGTTTTTTACTATCAGTCAGACCCTCGATTGTCGCGCCACCCAAAACAACCGCGCCAATCACCAATGGCCCCGCCCACGGCCCGCGTCCAACTTCATCAATGCCAAGTATCATAGTTCTATTGTAGCCTATTGACAATCATTATGTTTTAATGTATAATCTGAATATCCATCCATTACAAGACACGAGGAGTAGTTATGGCGGAAACAGATTGGGAGGCAGTTGTAAATAACATATGCAGCGGCCTCGCCGGTAAGGTAAATGTGAAGCGGTCTGTCGTCGGAAGCATCGAAAGACAACTTGGGCGCGACTGTTTCGAGAGCAATGACTCTGCAGTTGAGTCACAAAAGATTCGGCTCGCGGTGCTCTACGCGGAACTCCGCGCTCTCGAAGAATGTTTGAGACTGGCGGAGGAACATCGCAACGGCTCCCATGGATTTCCAATGTAAGGGTATGGAAGTGGTAGGTGCGGGAGATCCCCGCACCTACCACAACCAACATTTCACGTCGCTATTATCAAAAAACGCCCGGTTTTCACCGAGCGTTTTGTTTATATCAAGCGATATTATTTTTCTTCTGCTACTTCAGCGGCAGGAGCTTCAGCTTTTGGAGCTGGCTTTTCTTTCAGTGTGTTCACTGCTTCGCGGTCGAAGTTTTGAGCAGTAAGGCGAGCGCTTTTACCACTACGAGCACGTAGGAATGAAAGGAAGTTACGGCGAACTTTCGCACGACGAACAATCTCGATCTTGTCGACAAGTGGGTTGTGGATCATAAAGCTTTTTTCAACACCAACACCGCTGGCGATTTTACGAACCGTAATACGGCTAGTGTGTGATTTTTTGTTGTCAGTACGGATAACCACACCTTCAAAAATCTGAATACGCTCTTTGGCGCCTTCTTTAATTTTCTGGTGAACGCGAACGGTGTCACCGCTGCGAACATCGACAACGTCGTGCTTTTTTTGCTCGTCGTTAACTTTTTGGATTAGTGCAAAACTCATTATTCTCTCGCTTTATTCATTTATATATACAATCAATTGTTGATTATAGCATAGTTTTGTAGAAGTTTAAAGAGGTTGACCTGATATTTTAAACAACGCGGTTGATTTCGTCGAGGGTCGTTTCACCGCGAAGCGCCGCCAAGACGCCAGCTTGAAGAAGGGTTAACATGCCTTCTTTTTTAGCAGCGGTCTCGATGACCTCGGTGTGGATATCTTCCACATCCCCACGGAGGAACTTTTGAATCTCTTCACTGACGACTAATTGCTCCATGATCACTACGCGACCCTTATAGCCGAACGGCGCGTCATCGCTAGGGATCGGACGCCACAATTTAAAAGTATCAAGATTGGGTGTGTCGATATCATCCGGAATGCCCGCCAGTACCCCACGTACGTACTTACGCGTGGCTTCGTCTGGCTCGTATTCTTCTTTGGTTGCGTCATATAGGCGTCGTACCAAGCGCTGGGCAATCACCAGCCGAATAGCCGAGCTAAAAATCGGGTTAACACCAATCAGGTCGATCATACGGCTAAAAGCAGCGCTGGCGGAGTTGGCGTGAAAGCTCGACAACACCAAGTGGCCAGTAATCGAGGCCTGAATGGCTGTACGCGCCGTATCTTGGTCACGGATCTCACCAACCATCACGACGTCTGGGTCGAGGCGGAGCACGCTACGCAGACCGTCAGCAAAACTCTTGCCACCGGTGGTGTCGATTGGAATCTGCGAAATACCGGTCAGACCATATTCAATCGGATCTTCGAGCGTAATAAGCTTACGGTCGGTCGTATTGAGCGCGTTGAGCATACTATACAGCGTTGTCGACTTACCCGAACCGGTTGGACCAACCATCAGCACCATGCCACGCGGGTGGCTAATGACTTCGTCAATTTCGTGACGTTGCTTGTCGGGAATACCAAGGAGGTCAAGGCTGAGCAGGCTTTCATCAAAGTTAAAGAGGCGCAGGACTGCGTCTTGACCGTACATCGTCGGCACGGTCTCGACACGAAGATTCAATAGATGAGTCGCGCCGTCACGCGTAACTTCTT
>DHJF01000013.1 GCA_002404195.1 Candidatus Saccharibacteria bacterium UBA4727
GCGTCAGATGTGTATAAGAGACAGCTATTATTCAGCGTGGCATACATGTTGAGTGCCTTTTGGTAGGCAATGACACCAGTTTTGATCTGGGCGTTACGAGCACGCTGTTGTGCACCGCTAAACGCCACAATCACGATGGCTGCCAGGACGCCAATCACGACAATAACAATCAGTAGCTCCACGATAGTGAAACCGCTTGTGGTTTTCTTCATGACATCAGTATAGCAATAATAAACAATATGGCAAAGAGCACATAGTTGACAAAAGACAAAGTTTGTGCTATATTGAAACATGTCTACTAATTAAAACAAAAAAAGAAATTATAAACACATGTTCCCTTTTTCGTTCCTCGTCACCCCACTGTCTATCTTTCTCAGCCTGAGTACGGCCTCTGGTGTCTTTATCCACGATATGCGGATTGATAAGGTAGCGGTGACTGCTATTACTGTTCCAGTGGCCACTGCCGGCAATGTGCAATTGGTTAATTTTGCCCATGATTTACACACCCACGCCGAGCGTGGTTCACTGCAACAAGTTGGCGAATCGAATCACAACCCGTTGATTCAACCACGCACGAATAATCGAAAATACATTAGTCAGAAGAATTTTGGCCTCGGCCACGAGCCGTTTGACAGCTACCGCTTGCCCCTGGCGTAGGCTATGAAAGAACGGTTAACTCATCTTCAAGGCGCTGAATCAGCGTCTTTTTAGATTCCAGCTGGCTACGTGATTCCTCGATGAGTGCTGCTGGCGCTTTGGCAATGTAGCCTTCGTTACCGAGGCGAGCCTCAAGGGTGCTGACAAATTGCCGTGTTTCGGCCAGGCGAGTTTCCAGGTTGTGCTGGTGTTCATAGAGGGTGTCGGCGTCGATATCAAGCCAGGCTTCGCGGTTACTGGCAGCCAGGCGCAGGCCGCGCGCTTGATCAACTTCTGTGACGTCGGATAGTTTGGCGAGGTGTTTGATGATCTCGACGTTATCGGCAATCAGGCTGTCGTTTTGGTAGAGCAGGCCGTAGCGTTTATTGCCGGGTAGCTCGCTCATGACGTAACGAGCTTCGATGATCAGTGTTTGAATCCGTTCGAATTCGGCCGCGGCGATGTCGTCGTAGGTATTCGCCTGTGGCCAACTGGCCTGTATTAGCAGATTATTGTGCCAGTTGAGCGTCTGCCAGATGGTTTCGGTCACGAACGGCGCAAACGGATGAGCTAATTTCAAGCTGGTGTCGAGTACCCAAGCAAGCATCGGGTCGTTGTCCTGTTTTTTACTGACTTCGACATACCAGTCGGCCACGCAGTCCCATACGGTGTGATAGACCACTTCGGCGGCTTCGGCAAAGCGGTAATTTTCGAGGTTATCGGCAATATCGAGGGCGGCTTGGTTGAGTTCACGGACAATCCAGTGGTCGGCGGTTGATCGTGGGAGCAGTTCCCCACCCGGCGTGTAATGGTCACCGATGCGGTCTTGCACAAAACGGGCGATGTTCCACAGCTTATTGCAGAAATTACGCCCAGCCACGACCTTACTGGCGCTAAAGGCTTGGCTTTGACCAGCGCTGCGGGCAGCCACCAGGCCAAGACGGAGGGCGTCAGAACCGTATTCAGCCACCAGCTCCATCGGGTTGATGACGTTGCCTTTTGACTTGCTCATTTTTTGGCCTTTTTCGTCGAGGACGAGACCGTGTAGGTAAACGTCTGTAAACGGCACTTTATCGGTAACATAGAGGCCGAGCATGATCATGCGCGAAATCCATGGGTAGAGAATGTCGTGGCCTGTCTCGAGGACGCTGGTGGGATAAAAGCGTGACAAATCACCATTTTCCAGGTAGTCGGTGGTGATGAACGGCCACTGACCACTGCTAAACCAGGTGTCAAAGGTGTCTTCTTCGCGGCGATATGTTGTGCCATCTACAACGATAAGCTTCTCGTCGACGCGGTCGTCAAAAATCCAATCATCGGGGTTGTTGACGTTCTGGAAGGCTGGAATCGGAATTCCCCATGGAATTTGGCGGCTCAGGTTCCAGTCGCGCAGGTTGTCATAATACTGGGTGAGCGCATGCTGTTTACTGGCGGGGTGAAAGGTAATGTCGCCGTTAACGATGGCCTGTTTGGCTCTTTCGGCCAGGGGTCGAACCTTCAAGAACCATTGATCTTTGATCATCGGTTGGATTGGCAGACCGCTTTTGTAGTCGTAGCCGACAGTATGGACAATCGGTTCTTCTCCACGGCGCAGTTCAGCGGCCTGGAGGGCGGCCAGCACCTTTTTGCGTGCATCTTCTACTTCTAGACCCATAAACTGCGACGGGACGTTAATCATGCGGCCGTCGAAGTCGATGACCTGCAGCGGTGTCAGGTTGTGACGCTGCCCTACTTCGAAATCGTTCGGGTCGTGGGCGGGAGTAATTTTAACGGCGCCGGTACCGAAGGCCGGGTCAACGTAGTCGTCAGCGATAATAGGAATCTCACGGTCAACCAGTGGTAAGAGAACGCGGGTACCAATCAGATGTTTGTAACGTTCGTCGTCTGGGTGGACGGCAATGGCAACGTCGCCCAGAAGTGTTTCAGGCCGGGTGGTGGCAATGACAATTTCGCCAATCGAATCAAGCGTCGGGTAGGCAATTTTCCATAGTGTCCCCTTCACTTCTTTGTGGTCGACTTCGATATCGGCATAACTCGTCTGATACTTAGTGCTGTAGTTGACGATGCGTTCGCCTCTGTAGATGAGGCCTTCGTCCCACAGACGCTTAAAGGTGCTGTAGACGGTGGTAATCACCTTTTCGTCGAGGGTAAAGACCAAGTCACCCCAGCTAGCACTGGTGCCGAGGGCACGCAGCTGTAACTCCATGTTACCGCGCTGTTGCTGGACGAAATTCCAGACCTGACTGTAGAGTTGTTCGCGGGTAAAGTCGAAACGGTTTTTGCCTTCTTTAACGAGCTCGCGTTCGTAGACTACCCAAGTTTCAAAACCGGCATGATCGGCGCCGGGAATATAGGCCACATCCCTGCCTTGCATGCGGTAAAAGCGAGCTAAAATGTCCTCGAGGTCCGCCATAAGGGCGTGACCGATGTGTAGGTTGCCATTGGCGTTCGGTGGCGGCATGACAATACTGTACGGTTCACCCTTCCCCGTTGGTGCGAAGGCGCCGGAGGTTTCCCACATGGCATAGATATTTGGTTCGTACTGGTTAGGGTCGTAGGTTTTGGCTAATTTCATGCTGAAAGATTCCGATATTAGATATTTTTACACGTGAAAAATGATACAAAAATAGCAACGCGTTTTCCTGTGAAAACGGTATTACCTCGTATTTTTCCTCTCTCACGTGTTTGTTTTCACTTATTATTGTACCACAAATGTACCGTGGTAAACAGGCTGCCTTGGTACCAGGGAACGGGGCGGGAGGGCTTGTTTTATCGTGGTATACTGAAGGCTATGATAACAGTGCGACCAATCGAAAATCAGACAGAGTGGGACGAGGTTTTACTTGAAAAAGGCGCGCATCCGTTGCAGTTGTGGGGCTGGGGTGAGGTAAAAGCGGCGCATAATTGGCGCGTCAGGCGCGTCGGGGTCTATAGGGGCGAGGAGCTGTTTGGCACGGCCCAACTGCTGATTCGCCGTTTGCCGTGGCCACTGAAGGCCTTGGTGTATGTCCCACGCGGCCCTGTTTGCGCAATACAGGACAGGGAAGTGGTACTCGAGGAACTGGCGCACTACGCGAAAAAGACCTACCACGCCGTGGCACTGACGATTGAGCCTGATTGGGAAGGTGGCTTGGCGCTCCCAGGTTGGCGACGCTCAACCAATACGATTTTAATCCCGCGGACGCTCATTCTTGATTTAACTTTGTCGGAAGATGAACTTATGGCGAGCATGGCCAAAAAAACGCGGCAGTATATCCGTAAATCGGCGGGTGAGGCGCTAGAAATTCGTAAAGTAGTGAGCAGGGAAGAGCTGGACGCTTGTCTGGCTATCTACAAACAAACCGCGCAGCGAGCCGGCTTTGCACTACATGCCGATCAGTACTACTACGACGTGTTTGATAAGCTAGGTGAGTATTCGGTATTGATGGCCGCTTTTAACGATAATCAACCCGTCGCCTTTTTATGGGACGTTATTAGTGCTACCACCAGTTTTGAGCTCTACGGTGGCATGAACGACCTTGGCCAGCAACTGCGCGCCAACTACGCTCTGAAGTGGCAAACCATCCAGCGGATGAAGCAGTGGGGACTACGACGCTACGATATGAACGGTCTGTTGAACGACGGTGTTAGTACCTTTAAACAAAGTTTTGCTGAGCACGAAAACATGCTCGCCGGCACCTGCGATATGCCACTTTCACCTCTGTATATCGTGTGGGATAAAGCTTTGCCGCTGGGTAAAAAACTGTTGCGTAAGTTAAAGAATCGTTGATATATTTACAACAATTAGAACTCATCTTCTGGATCGAATCTAGACTGCGCTTTAGTGAGACTCGCTCCTTCTGTCTGATATGATAAAGCCATGAGAGTTCACTTTATATGTAGAGGAAACGCGTCGAGAAGTCTGATTGCGGAGGTGTACCTAAGATCTTTACATATACCAGATCTGGAAACCTATTCCAGTGGGACTGTTGCTGAACAATATCGTCTGCGAAATTTACCAACAATACGTGCGACAATTCAGCTGCTCGAAACTCACGATATTGATAATGCCGCAAAAACGAGTGCAGATCAGCTCAGTCAAAACCGGTTCCACATCGAGGACATGACAATTTTTATGAACCAGATTGTACACGATGAAGCTAGCCGTTCGTATGATATTCCCGCTAATGCTGTCGTATGGAATATTGTAGATGCTGGCGAAGGAGCTAGACGCTTAAACTCGGATGATGATCCCTACGAATACAACGAGGCTATATATCAAGATATAAAAACAAGCGTTGATCAGTTAGTCCTAAAGCTTGAACGCTAGAATTTACCAAGTCGTCTTAGTCATCGATAAGCTCGGGATGACTTCAAGCTCAAAGGGATCAACTGGGTCTTTCTTTTGCGCATAGTAATAGCCAAGTGTGGCAATCATGGCAGCGTTGTCGGTGCACAGATTCATCGGTGCGTAGTCGATGTGCAGCGGCAGGCGCTCGGACAGTTGGCGGCGCAATTCTTGGTTGGCGGCCACACCACCGGCGATCACGACGGATTTGGGCGAAAAGTCACGGAAAGCGCGTTCGGCTTTATCGACGAGGGTGCTAATGGCCGTGTACTGGAAGCTGGCGGCAAAATCTTGGCGCTGGACGTCATTTAAACGCGCTGCAAGCTCGTGTGAGGGGAAAGTAAAGTCAACGTCTACTTCGCGCTGCACAGCCCGTAGAGTGGCTGTTTTGAGGCCAGAAAAGCTAAAGTTATAATAATTACATTTTTCTTTGTCTGAATTATGGGCCATGCCGAGGTGTGGGCCGCTGTGGGTGCATTTCAGAATAGACTTTGGCAGTTTATAGCGCTGAGGGTCGCCCGCCAGTGCCGCTCTCGCCACCGACGGCCCGCCAGGGTAGGGGTAACCGAGGATTTTAGCAACTTTATCGAAAGCTTCGCCAACCGCGTCGTCTTCAGTTTGGCCGAGCAGCTCGTAGTCACCATGGTCGCGGAAGAGGACAAGTTGCGAGTGACCACCGCTAACAATAAGAGCGAGCATCGGAAATTCGGGTGTAGTCTCGTTTAAAAAGTTGGCGTAGACGTGGGCCTCGACGTGATGAATAGGGTAGAGCGGTTTATGCTTGAGCACTGCTAGGGTACGAGCGGCGAGCGTCCCGACTAAGAGGGAGCCAATCAGGCCCGGCGCGTAGGTGACGGCAATGGCGTCGATATCGTCCCAGGTGCAGTCGGCATCCGCCAGCGCTTGGTTAATGACTGGGTTGACCACCTCGATATGACTACGGGCGGCAATCTCTGGCACGACGCCGCCGTACAGAGCATGGATATCGATTTGCGAGTTGACGACGTTACTGAGTAATACGCGTCCGTCTTCAACGACTGACGCTGCGGTTTCGTCGCAACTACTTTCAATTCCTAGTATTTTCACTAGGTAGTATTATATGGCAATTGTCCAGTTATGGCTATCACCTCTATAAATATTGACAGAACGGGTTAAAAATACTATGGTTTCTACAGCCATTCATGCGATTGTATGAATGAGAGAACCTAGGGGGAAATGTGAACGTGTGGTTACTGGTTATGATCGGTATCACTCTTGTCGCCGTCATGTTGAATTTCGTATTCCATGCTGCAGATTGGCAGCATGTTCGTCGTCGTCTGTTCGCGGAACAATACCTTCAGCGACACCGTGTTCTCCACACGAAGACTATGTGGACTGGAGAGCAGATCAAACGAGCTACGAAGCAGCTGAAGGAACTCAACAGTCGGACAACGGAAGCTGGGGAGGAGGTCCAAGAGTTTGATATCGATAAGGAGATCACGTGGCTTATGGATTATTGTCGTCGGTTGATGAAAGTCTTACGCAAACAGCGCAGGGCTGACCATCGGGCATTGTGGTGGTTTCCTTCGGAATGCAACGGAAAAAAGAAGACCATCTGTCCCACTCGACACAATCGGTGGAAAGGTGTATACAACGATACAAACGATGCTTTCCAACTCCTACACGAACTTGAGATAGATCGCGTACTCAGGATAGCGAACAGGAGATAAACTCATGCACTATACATCTCTCAGTGGCGGAAGCAGCAACGACGATTGCTTCCGCCACTTGGATTGAACCCTCTAGGAACCCCGGTTAAGCCGGGGTATTTTAATGCGTAGCGGTCGCGCTCCTGAGTTAATGCGCGGTTCGCGTGGTTAGTTTTGGGTTGCGATGCTTGGCGGGTGCTAAAATAGATACATGAAACAGAAGTTAGTGCGTGGGGTACGAAAAGTTTTGCCAAGTGGCGTGTTGCATGGTGTCGAAGAGGCCTATCGGCGCGGCCGCGTGCAGCTGGTGAGTGCACGCTATGGTAACCCGGCGAAGCATTTGCGAGTCATTGCTGTAACGGGGACGAATGGCAAAACGACCACCGTCAACTATATTAACGAAATCTTGAAAGAGGCGGGGCTGAAGACCGCCATGTTCAGCACTGCACTGATTGAAGTGGCGGGGCAGACGCAACTGAATGACTTGAATGCCACCGTCGGCACGACCAAGCGGATGCAACAATTCTTCCGCGACGCCAAAAAAGCTCGTGTTGACTACGTGGTGCTTGAAATTACCAGCCACGCACTGCATCAGCATAAGCTCGACACCGTGCCAATTGAAGTGGCGGTCATGACAAACTTGACTCAGGATCATCTGGATTATCACAAAACGATGGAACAGTACGCCAGCGCCAAGGGCAAGTTATTTGCTAATCAGCCGAAGTTCATGGTGCTGAACCGTGACGACGATTGGTTCGATTTCTTCGATAAGTATCAGGCTGGCGCGCAAAAAATCACCTACGGTACACACGACGAGGCCGAAGCGAAGATCGACTACGTTAAATTGTACAAAAAAGGCAGCGAAGCGACGGTGGTGATTGATCACCAAACTAAACTCAACTTAGCGACGGCACTACCTGGTAAATATAATGTCTACAACATGACGGCCGCTGCCGCTGTGGCGTATTTGTTAGGCTTGAAACTAACCGATATCGTCGAAGGTGTGGCAAATCTTGAAGGCGTGCCGGGCCGTTTCGAACGCGTCGTCGAAGGCCTAGGCTACGATGCGGTTGTCGACTACGCCCACACGCCAGACGCAATGGAAAAGTTACTTGAAGCCGCCAAGGCGATTACAAGCAATCGTGTCATTTTAGTGTTTGGTGCGACTGGTGATCGCGATAAGGGCAAGCGACCGATTATGGGTGAGATTGCCGCTCGCATGGCTGACCGGATTATATTGACCGATGATGAAAGCTACAGTGAAGACCCTCAGACAATTCGCGATGAAGTCATGGCCGGGATTGAGTCAGCTGGCGGTGAAGCTAAGACGACTGAGCTGGGTGACCGTCGACAGGCAATCGAAAAAGCCCTATCTATCGCTAAAAAAGGCGATATTGTGCTGATCACCGGCATGGGACACGAGCAATTTCGGATTGTGAATGGTAAACGCCTACCGTGGAATGATGGCGACGTGGTGCGCGAACTAGCTGGAGCAAAACCTTTACAGGGTATCTAAGTATGATTATTGGCATAGAAGGCCCGGGTGGAGCTGGTAAGTCGACCATGGCACGAACAGTTGCTGCTGAAATAGGAGCGGTTGTCATTGAGGGTGGGGCTTGGTATCGTACGCTGACATACGAAGCGCTGCAGCGAAAGATTGACCTGCACGACACTCAGGCATTAGTGGCTTTAGCTGATAGCTTGGTTATCTTTGCAAAGAACACAGAGGACAGCACGACGCAGATCTGGGTGGGTGACGAGGATGTGACGGACCGGCTCTATAGTATGACCGTCGATCAATCAGTAGCGTTAGTGGCTCAGCAGTTGACTGTTCGCACGGCTGTCGAACCTAAGATTGTCTCAGCGGTACGAGCTACTGGGAATGCGATTATCGTCGGACGACACATACGGGCAGTGCTACCAGAAGCAGCGGTACTGCGCCTGATAATTGACGACCAAGAGGTTGAGCGGCGCTATCGTTCACGGATGGGTGAGTCAGACAAATCCGCCAGCGGGCGTAATCAGCGCGATGCGGCGACGGCGCGCCGACTTGGAGTCACCAGTGATGGTATCGTCGAGGTTGATGTGACTGCGATGGACCCTGCAGAACAAGCTGAGACGCTTCGTCAATTCATTAAGACTGCTCGGAGCTAACTTCGCGTCTAGTACCAGTTTTCGTGATATTTCTGGTAGTGTAAGCGCTGGACGATGCGCTCGCCAATGCGTGACCAAATTTTATAGGCGGTGGGTTTAATAATCACATCGTAAGCACCGACGTAATCGGTGACTTCTTTATTGAAGCTGGTTTTAAAGCGGCCAATGCCGTAGTGCGGGTGCTCGGGGTTATTGATCTCACTGGCTGGCGGTGCGCCGCAAAAGTCGTGTAGCTGTGAGCCGTGGGTTTTCGCCCACTCAATGACACGCCACTGTAATAGGTGACTAGCCCCGTAAACGCTGCGCTCACGCACGCTTGCGCCGTCTTTGTAGGTGCTTTTTGTGCCAAAGACGAGGGCGTAGGCGCCAGCAACGATTTCGCCATCGACGTAGGCAAAAAAGAGTTGGCCTTGTTTGGCTGTGTCGTAGCGCTGCCAAAATGATTTGTAATAGGCATAGCCGCGAATACGGAACGAGTCAGCGGCAGTATCAGCCAGGAGGCGATACATCAGTTGGCAGTTTTCGTCGCTGGCGGCAACTTGCTTGACGGTGACCCCATCACGTTCGGCGCGGCGAATGGCGTGACGACCTTTTTGGTTTAGCTGGCTCATGATGGTTTCTAAATCATCCTTTATAGGGAGAAGTACTGTTGAGAAATTTGGTTGAATCGGTGCGACGCGAATGAGGCCGAATTTCATTAAGTCGACCAGCGTTTCGTCGCTTTTGATAAGTTCTGGTTCAATTTTGACAGCAAAGACGCCATTTTGAGCAGCAAATTGTTGTAACTCCGACAATATATCATCGAGCTCGCGAACGGAGGTGACACCAGGGCCTTTGGGGATGTACCAGAGCTTGCCGAGACCAATAATCGGTTTCTCAAGCACGGTGACGGCGAGTTTATCAATCATGACGAATCGTGGCGTCCAACCGCCAAGCTTTTTTTGCTCGGCAAATTCGACACCCTGGAAAACGTTGCCGCTGTCGGGATTGGCTAAGACATGTTCGTTCCAATGGGTGATTTGGCTTGGAGATGCAAAGTGGGCGGTCATTACATCTTATTGTAGCGGTAAGGAGGGTAAGATAAAAGAGAAGCCCTGGGGTTTCTTCTGCGGCACTGGCTGGTCGGGCGGTACAAACCAAGCCGACGAGCTGTTATACTAGATGTAATGAGTGAAGAATTAATTAGCGCTTTCGATATTCGAGGCACAGAAGAAACTGGGTTAACGATTGAGTGCGCCTGGAACGTCGGCAAGGCGCTGGCTGAATTTTTATCAACAACTGGCGGTGTCTGCGTGACGGCAGGGGTAGATCAAGCTGATATCGCGCGCGGTGTGATTGAAGGCTTGCGCCTACAAGGGCGAGCAGTGGTAGATGCCGGAGCGAGCACGAAGGATTTGGTGCTATCGCTGGTAAAAACAGCACGCTTATCTGGCGCGGTCGTCATTGGGTATGATGAGATGGAGAAGATGACGACGATTGAGCTGTATCAAGAAGAGACACGCTTAATCGATAGCCAAACTGGCCTGATGGCGATTCGTGAACTGGTGATTGCAGGGAACTTTGTGCCCGCTGCGGTCAAAGGCGAACTAACGGCAATCGCTTAAGTCGTTTTTAGCAATTATAAAATTAGCACTCTTGCAATGAGAGTGCTAATTTTATATAGTAGAGACACGAACTTAACACGGAGGAATTTTATGACAACACCGATTAAACCTCTGGCTGACCGTGTGGTTGCTGTGCGCGAAAAGGCGGCAATGACAACAGCGAGCGGCCTCTATTTACCTGATACCGCTAAAGAAAAACCGGTTTTTGCGACCGTCAAGGCGATTGGCCCTGACGTGAAGCAACTCAAAGTGGGCGACAAGATTGTCTACAAAGAATACAGCACGACCGAACTAACGGCTGACGGCGTGGAATATTTGATTGTGAAAGAAGAAGACGTCCTTGCGACGCTCTAGGAGACTGAACTAATGGCAAAGAAGATTTTTTATGACGACGACGCCCGCACCCGCGTGCTTGGTGGGGCAAAAGCACTGTATGATGCGGTGAAAGTGACCTACGGACCAAAAGGTCGCAACGTAGTGATCGCGAAGGGCTACGGTGGCCCAACTGTGACCCACGACGGCGTGACGGTGGCCGAGAGTATTGATTTACCAGAGGTGGACGATGAAACATTAGGCTACAAAGTTGGCGCCGAACTCATTAAATCGGCCGCCAGCAAGCTCAACAAAGTAGCTGGTGACGGCACGACGACGGTGACAGTACTGACCTACAGTATTTTAAAAGAAGCTAATCGCTTAATTGCGGCCGGCCACAATCCACAAGAGCTGCGTAAGGGCATTGAATCAGCTGGGGCGGAAGTTATTGCGGCACTTGATACACTAGCCGAGAGTGTCGAAGGCAAACATGACCGTGTGGCTGAAGTGGCGACGATTAGCGCCGGCGACGAAACAATTGGTAAGTTAATTGCCGATGTGATTCAGAAAGTCGGCAAAGACGGCGTGGTGACGGTTGAAGCTGGTCAAGGCCTGGAGATGGAATCAGAAGTAGTTGAAGGCTTTAGTCTTGACCGTGGGTTTGCCAGTCCGTTTTTTGTGACCGACGCTGGCCGTCAAGAAGCCGCCTATGAAAAACCGTCAATCGTGATTACTGATAAGAAAATTAGTACCGCACAGGAGCTATTACCATTAATTGAAAAACTGGCCGCGGCGGGTAAAAAAGATATTGTGCTGATTGCCGATGAAGTGGAAGGCGAAGCGCTTAGTATTCTGGTGCTCAACAAGCTCAAGGGGGTACTCAATACCGTTGTGGTCAAGGCGCCAAGCTTTGGCGACCGTCGCAAAGATATTCTGGCAGATATTGCTGTGCTGACGAACGCGACGGTGATTTCCGAAGATCAAGGCCTAAGCTTCGAGAATGTTGGTCTTGAGGTGGTCGGCGGTGCTCGCAAAGTTATCGTTGGTAAAGACGAAACGACGATTATTGAAGGTGATGGTGCGGCCGAAGATATTACGGCCCGGATTGCACAAATTACCACGCAGTCAGAAAATGTCACGAGTAATTACGATAAAGAGCAGCTCGACAAGCGGGCTGCGGCGCTGAGCGGCAAGGTGGCTGTTATTAAAGTAGGTGGCGCAACCGAGACGGAAATCGACGAGAAGAAGTTCCGGGTTGATGATGCCGTGGCGGCAACCAAAGCAGCACTGGCTGAAGGTATTGTGGCTGGTGGTGGCGTGACGCTGGTGAACCTATCGAGCGCCCTAAAGATTAATGGCAGCGATAGCCTCGCGGCTGGTCGTCAAATCTTAAAAGATGCATTGAAGCAACCATTTTTACAAATTACCGCTAACGCTGGCCTGAACAGTGAAGCTCTGCTCGCGCAGGTTGAGGCTAGCAAACCAGGTTTTGGCGTTAACGTCATGAACCCAGAAGCGGGTTTGATAGACGTTAAAAAGGCAGGCGTGATTGACCCGGCGCGCGTGACGAAAGAAGCGGTACAGAAC
>DHJF01000023.1:0-2088 GCA_002404195.1 Candidatus Saccharibacteria bacterium UBA4727
AGACTTCCGAAGAAATCTTTCGTTATTGCGCTTATGCTCGGCAGGACTACATAGATGATGATAGAATTTTTTACTCTGTTCCAGAAAAAGATATTTTAGGAGGATGAAATGTTTAGCGTTTTTCAGATTCAGAAACATTACTGAGCTTGCGGACATCATTACCTCGAACCTGTATGATCAGAGTAGCTTTTTACGACGCCTTTCTACGTGACCTGCGTGATGCCAAGTTACGGCTAATAATAGAAAGTCCTTAATGCCCGCGACGGCTACCCAGGCTCGATGGAGCTTTCGTATAGCTGCTTTGGCGCTATCTGGAATAAGGGCATCAATTTAGGCCAGGCTTTTGCGCCCGATGCGGTATGGCACGAGCGTCCCGTCTATGTCAGTGTCGACTAATTTGTATGACGAAATAGGCATGAGCCTAGTATACGGTACATGCCTGGAGTTGTTTCTGTCGTATAATAAAAGCAATGCAACGACGTATCGAATATATGGACGCCCTGCGGGTCGTATCGGCTTTGAGCGTGGTGTTAATCCATGCCGTCAATCCGGTTACCTTTTCCTATGGCCAGGTTCCGGTCGGGATATGGGTGCTGAGTAGTGTATTGAACGTTATGGGCCGAGCATCCGTCCCGCTGTTTGTTATGCTCAGCGGCGCCTTGCTACTGCACCCGTCCCGTCAGGCCGAGCCCGCCTCAGTTATGTTTAAAAAACGTCTCGTGCGAATTATCACACTGTATTTTGTTTGGTCTGCTATTTACTTCGTCTGGCGGGCGTTTGGTCTCCATGAGAGCCTTACCTCACAGAGCATCCTGACCGATTTTCTGGCCGGTACGGCGGGAGAACAGCTGTATTTTCTACCAATCATTGCAGGACTGTATGTCGCAACCCCGTTGCTACGAGCGGCCGTCTGGTCGCTGCCGCTTCGTCAAGTTAGTAGGTATACGGTTGTGTTCATGGGTATTGCTGCCGCCTCTTGGCTTATCGGCAGCTTGCCAGGTCACGCGCCGAGTTTTAACATTGTGAACCAATTCGTCCCATTTGTCGGATATTACCTGCTCGGCTTTGTGTTGACGCAGACATCTTATCGGCCGTCTCCTCGCACTATGTGGAATATGTATATCGCGGGGGTTGTGCTGCCAGCTATGCTGACATTGCTTTTTGTGAGTCGCACTATCCCCGTCTACTCGCCGTACTTTTTATATGATTTTATTAACCCGCTTATTGTCATGCAGGCTATCGGGGCATGGTTTATTGTCCAGCGATACTACTCGCGCCTGAGCAGGCCTCATGATCGCCTGACTCGGGTTGTCGGCTACTTAGCTGGCGCAACCCTCAGCCTCTACGTCACGCACATTATTGTGCTTCAATTTTTCGCTAGCTATATTATTAGGTTCCCGGCAGTTCAGCATCCGCTACTCTATCTTTGTTTGCAGGTTGGCATCGCTGGCCCGCTCGCTATGCTCACTGCGGTGCTCGTCAAGCATCTTCCGCTAGCAAAGCGACTCGTGACGTAGCCGGAGTGCCGCGTTCATCATGAAAAGACGAATGAACGTGCGTGTAATGCTCTACTTCTAACGATAATGCTAGTGCCCCATTCAAATACTAATATCTTGCCGCTACCCGAGCTTATCGTGACGGTGCCGAGTGGGATAAAGAGGCGTCTGAGATTACAACGGTGCTTCGCCGATAGGGATGATAGCAAGAATCTTGCGCTGGTACGGGTCTTTATCTGGGGAAAAAGTCTACAATGCTTAAAGCACTAAAAATCACTTCATCGCCTTTATTTAAGCGTTTGTATGATTGGACGGTTGAATGCGGCAAGAAACTATCCTTCGCAAACTGGGGATCATTTAGCCTTAAGCCGCCCTGTTCAAGCAGTTCGACGACATCATAGTGAAGACTCACGAGACCATCCGTTTTCCTTAATAACGCAACGTGCACTTGCCCATTATCACCGAAAAAACAGTCATCTTCGACAATTGAGTTAGCTTGGGCGTGTGTGCGAAGAAGATTATCCAACTCCTCCACCATTTTAGGTAGGTCCCAGTCGATAGCAAATGTATCGATGACAGTAGAGTGGAGTGG
>DHJF01000023.1:2148-6206 GCA_002404195.1 Candidatus Saccharibacteria bacterium UBA4727
AGTCACTAGAGGCGAACTGTGCACCTACTGGCATATCCTCGAAGAGCTGGATGATGGCGTACTTTTGGGTGAATTGTTGCATGCTCCTCCTGGTGTGTTGTTGTACTCATACCATAGCAAACAAAAAAGACCTCCGAAGGAATCTTTAATCATTGTGCTTATGCTTGTCAGGAGTACATGGATGAGGATAGAACTCTCACCTCTGTTAATGTAGAGGCTACTTTGTATGCGTCTAAAACACATAGGAAGGTGTAGAATTAGAGTATGAAAGCATTTATCTTCGATCCCCTATGGCCAAAATTGGTTGATGAAAAGTTGGAACGACAATTGGATGAGTCTGTTGTCGACATTATTGTCATTACTGATATCAAAAGCCTGTCGGAAACACTCGAGCTATTTGAAGGCGAAGAAGAGCGTTTGCTTTGTCTAAATCCTGATTATGTCGAATGGAAGCTAAAAAGTGATGACTACAAAGACATTCCAAATCTCAAGGGTATCTTTACAGTTTCAACTTCTTTCGAATGGATAGAAAGTGATGTGGCTCGCGAACGCAACATTCCTATTTGTAATATCAGGAACTTCTCGACCCAAGCTGTGGCTGAGTGGGCGATCATGATGATGCTAAATTTGGCACGCCAAACGCCGCGACTGGCAAAAGACAACTTCCCCCTCGATTACGATGCCGATTTCATGAAGTATCGCGGCACACAGATCAAGGGAAAGACGGCCGGTGTCATTGGACTCGGTCATAATGGCGCTGCGATCGCCAAACGCTGCGCTGGACTTGGTATGAATGTCGTGTATTGGTCACGCTCCTCAAGGAATGAAGCCTATGAATACGTCGAACTCGAGGAGTTAATGAAAACTGCCGATGTTATCTTTCCGGCGTTTGCTAAGAATGATGAATCAAACGCACTCTTCACAGAGGGCCTACTAGCAAACGTCAAGTCATCGGCTATTATTGTCGACATCGTTGAGCTAGATGAAGCAAGAGCAACCATTCTTGACATGGTGAAAGCGAGCAAGCTTCTTGGCTACGGATTTGAAGCAAAACCCGCCACATTCAATGAGTACGAAGGTAACGTGTGGGCGGCACCAGCATACGGATGGGTTACATTTGAATCGATGTACAATAGCGAAATGAAACTCGTAGAAAACATAGTCAATGCGGTCAAGAACGATTTTCCGAACCGCGTAAATTAGAGAATAGTCTGTGTAATTTGTCAAAAGGGGCACAAGGAATCGAACTTTTTACAGAGGCGAGTGTGACGACAGAATCTTAGACATTATAACTAACAAGAACTCCACCTTTGTTGGAGTTCTTGAAAAGTTCTATCGCATTAGTTAAAAAACACTTGGCTGCCCCTCGTGGACGAATTTCGGAACTTTTAAAGATCCTCTTTAAGTGCACGAATCAGCAACTCCCTATCATGCTCTGACATTGGATCGTTGTTATAAGTCTTTGGCATTTCAGGCAACGTGACTGGCTTAGCTCATGAGTCTGTTTTATTGCGTCCACAAATATGGATATGAAAAAATGGCGTAGCACCAGGTAATAAACCCCAGTTGCCATTCGCCTGCAGGTTAAGCCACGGAGCCAGGTTAAGATTGCAAATTATCTTACTAACTTTGGATGCAAGCGTAAATGCTTTGTCTGATATTTCAGGATCTTCCCATGCGGACACGACATCTGCCTTAGGTGCAACAATAACATGGTGTCCTTCGGAATACAGAATATGTGGGTTAAACAGAGTTTTTACTATAAATGTGTCATTTTCCCATAGGGAGTAGTGATTGCCAATCATGCCAGTAGCATAGCAAACAAAAAAGACTTCCGAAGAGATCTTTTGTTGTTGTGATTATGCCTGTTTCGATTGTTAAGTAGCTTATAAGCTTACTTTGACTTGCTTTGCATGCGACGTTCACCTAGGTGAATAGTATGGTTGACAATAATAAACGCAAAACCGGCAGCGAGCATCGCGAGCGACGGCCATAGGGCTGGGTTAGTAACCTTGCCGTAGCACTCTGGAACTCCCGAATATAGCAATGAGTCGTCATTGCTTCCGCAGGAAGTAACGGATATCTCTATCTCAATAGGATTCATGTATGTACCAATGCTCAAAAATGCTCCAGAGAGTATCATAGCTATCGCGATGATTGTCAGTGGGTATTTCGCCCGGTGACGATTGCCTCTAATAAAAATGATAAGTCGCCAGATGGCTGCGATAATGAGCGCAGCTTCGATAGTTATCAAGGCACAAAAAATGACCGTAACGATGTAGAAGCTACCACCTAGACTAAAAGAGGTATGGTTGGAGTTGAGCCATAGAATAAAAAGAATGCCTGTAGTTGTTGCAGCAATGGTGGAAATGAGTTTTCGGTTGATACTGAAATAATTCATGTGCTTAGTATAACAGGAATAGCACCTGCAAAAAAACACAACGCCGAAATTGTGTTGAGCCCTGGTTGGTGGCCCCTAGTGAATGAGCTTCGAACTTTATTTACCCATAACATTGATTAGTTGATCAAGCTTTATACGGAATTCTTCTTCCGGCCCTTCATTAGTTAAGTGGTACTGGGCAAGCTTCATACATTCGAATAGGCGCTGTGCATTAGGAGGACTATTCTCAGCGAGTTCTCGTGCTACAAACTCATCGAGAGTTGTGGCTTCACCCGATTTACCGCTTTTCATTGCACGCTCGAACCTCAACTCAGGGCTGGCATCAATAGATAGCAAGGTAAGGTCACTTCGTGAATCTAGTACCGCTAATTGGCCTAATTGACGCATTCCCGTAATAATTAATGATTCAGATGAACTCTCCAGTATATACTGCGCTAGGTATCCATCTCCACGCTCAGCTGCTAACTTAGTGCCTAATACTATAAGATTATCGCGAGTCGGCTCTATACTCTCTGATTTACATATCGCCTTCAATGGAGAGCTAATTTGATATACGGGTAAATTGAGACTTTGGCCAATATACTCACCTGCAACATCCTTACCTGCTGCTATAGTGCCGACGATACCGATTACTTCTCTAGACATATTTAACATATATTATACCATATTCTTATATATAAGACAACGCATTTTAATCCATACAGTAAAAACCTCAAAACTAGAGATTTTTTGTTTATATTTTGTGGCCCTTCGTGGACGAACTTCGAACTATGATGAGTTATTTGAGAAATCGTATCCTTAAGGTTGTTTACGCCCTAGATCCTAACACGAGTATTGACTTATTGTCACAACAGTGTTATTATATAAAGTATTGCCTTACCCAGCCAAGCACCCGCACGCACCTCAGAAAGGTACTATAATGAAACGGATCGTCCTCGAACAGAGCGGTCAAACGTTCGATATTGACCCCGACGAAATTGACGATCTCATCGTCGTACTTGCAGGGCTCAAGCGGACACTTGCTCTGCCCCCAGGTACGCTCGAACCATCAAGTGCTTACCTTACCTACCAACAGGCAAATGATCTTCTACGTACACTAATGCCCGACGTAGCGTCCGACAAGGTCATTCAGTACAGAATCGGACGGATTTGGATGGCATGCCAGCGCAGTTATCGCTATGGCAATATCCCCTATGATGGGTTCTGTCAGGCTTGTGGTGTCCACATCACAGACGAATGGAAGCACGCCAAACCGTGTTCGGTTTACGAGACGAATGGTACGACGATCGCTATTAGTAAGATATCGATCATCGTCAATCGTGACCAATTCGCAGCAGTCACCTATCGAGGTGCTACTCCCGTCGTCAAAGAGGCCTATCAGCTTCTAGCCGACTACCTTGTCCAGAACGGCACCAGCTAACTACCCTGCCCATAAAGTTTGAGCTCCGCTCCTTTGTGAGCGGGGTTTAAACTTTGTTGGGCTATGCATCGGACACATCTATAAGTACACTCACGACCATCAGCTTTAAGCATATTAGGACTAAAGTTTTTTCCTGATTATACTTCGTCATTAATATACGCATCAACCCTAGTTGACGCAGCTAAAAGGAACTCCGGTGGAAATCATTTTCAATATATGCGCTAGGGTAGCCCCTAG
>DHJF01000036.1 GCA_002404195.1 Candidatus Saccharibacteria bacterium UBA4727
GTTTTGGCGTTAACGTCATGAACCCAGAAGCGGGTTTGATAGACGTTAAAAAGGCAGGCGTGATTGACCCGGCGCGCGTGACGAAAGAAGCGGTACAGAACGCTGTTTCGATTGCCTCGACAGCTGCCACAATGGGTGCGCTGATTGTGGATATTCCAGAGCCAGAGGCACCAAATGGCGGTATGCAAGGTGGCATGGGCTTCTAAACCTTAGCTATTCTTCCTTAAAACGCCCCAATAGTGGGCGTAATCTAGGAAGACGAGCCGAGGTTTGCTGAAATAAAAAATCCGCCGGCAGGTGGCGGAATTTTGTGGAGAATGAACGAGGCGTTACTGGGCCTTGTTGGCAAAGAAGTCGATTTCTTTAATGATATCGAGCAGGGCTTGGGCGCGACGAGCTTCGTCGGCAATGCCCCGGGCAGCTTCGTGAGCAGGGCCAACCAATGCTTGATCGTCGGTCGAGCGAAGCAAGAGGAGATAGGTGTCAAACTTTTCTTCTGGTGATACGTCAAGCTTGTCAATCAGGGGGCGTAGCTCACTGATGGCATTTTGTTTGATAGCATCAAGACTTTCGCCTGCAAGACCAGCGGCCAGGGAACCTACTTCTACGTCTGGCGTGTCAATAGGGTCGGGCATGGCGATAGGGTCAGGTAGCGACATAACTGGTGGTTCGACCAGTGTTGGCGGTTCCGGGAGTGGTGCGAGTTGCACGCTTGGCTCTTCGGTTTGTTGACTAACGCCAGCTAAAACTTTAGCTAGTTCTTGATCATCACTAATCGGTTGTTGATTCTGCGGTTGAATATCCATGGCCCACCTCTGATATTAATACTTATGCTTCTTTACTAAATACTGTATCATAGTAGCAGTAGGTGAGTAAAGCTAATGGGTACCATACGTAGTATAGTAAGTGAAATTGGGAAAAGGGGGAGGCAACCATGTTAGATGATAGTAATGTACTGCAGCAACGCGATCCAAGCGGGGCGTTGGCGGTAGCGGCGGCCGAGCACGAACAGGCACGCTTTTCGGTAGGGGTGGAAAATCCGGCACACGATGGTCGCCAGATTACGCGTGTGATTGTCGCCGGTATGGGCGGCTCGGCACTGGCGGCGCTGTTGGTGCAGTCGTGGTTAAAGACTGAACTACGAGTACCGTTTGAGGTACTCCGCAGTTACGACCTGCCAGAATATGTCGATTACAACACCCTTGTTATCGCCAGTAGCTATTCGGGCAACACCGAAGAAACGGTCAGCTGCTTAGTACAGGCTCGTGCCAAAAACGCTCAAGTCGCGATTATTACCTCTGGCGGCAAGCTGCAATCTCTGGCTGCAGACGATGATATTGCCTACGTGGCACTACCGGCTAGTTTGCAACCGCGCATGGCAGTTATTTATAATTTACGCGCACTGGTGGCCCTATTTGCCCACTTCAATCTTGTTGGCTTCGATCATTTTTCAGCGATTGCCGAAACGGCTGGTTGGCTCGAAGAACAAACGCTTCAATGGACGAGTGATGTATCGACCGATAAAAATTACGCCAAACAGTTGGCGTTGATGGCTGTTGGTAAAACACCTGTTTTTTACGCCGGCTCTGTTATGGCACCGGTCGCCTACAAGTGGAAGATAAGTTGGAATGAAAATGCCAAAAATGTGGCGTTTTGGAATGAATACCCTGAATTTAATCACAACGAATTTATTGGGTGGACCTCGCATCCTGTCGAAAAACCGTTTGCGGTCTTCGATTTAGTCAGTAATCACGAACATCCGCAGATTTTACGACGGTTCGAGGTGAGCGACCGCTTACTTAGCGGCATGCGACCAAAAGCAACCACGATTCAGCTGCAAGGTCACAGTGTGATAGCGCAGATGCTCTGGGGGAGTATTTTGGCTGATTTTGTCAGTATCTACGTGGCTATTCTGAA
This sequence comes from Candidatus Saccharibacteria bacterium UBA4727, assembly GCA_002404195.1. Classification (GTDB taxonomy): domain Bacteria; phylum Patescibacteriota; class Saccharimonadia; order Saccharimonadales; family Saccharimonadaceae; genus UBA6022. The sequence goes on from DHJF01000036.1 coordinate 1,918, forward strand.
CGGTGTTGACCCAACGCCAGTGCCAATCATCGAGAAATTGAAGCTTGAACTGCGCGACGACAACGCCGCGTAAGCAGTTGTTCTTTGTAGTATATCCTCGAAAATGGTATAGTATAAACAATGAGTATATATGCCAAAGGCAGTTTTAGTGGACGATATGAACCGCGCGGTGACATAGCCTCGGCCGATGTTGTGATCGGTCATAGTTTTGGTATTGGCGAAGATGACCAGCCGGGAGCAAGTAATATTGCCTTGGCAGATTTTATTAATGAACACTATGCGCATCTGCCAGTCCTGGCCCATAAAAGTATTGCCGTGGCGCTTGATGTTGAGCCGGCAGCGTTACTCGACGGTGAGATAACGAATATGCGTGGCAAAGGACTTGGCACGCGTGGTGAATTACTGCAAGCTCGTGACTATATGAAGCGAGAGGGGTTACGCAACGCGCTACTTGTCGGGCAGGCGTTCCATATTGGCCGCGTGGCGTGGCAGGCGTGTATGTTGAATATGGATGTTATTATCCCCGAGGACTTACCGACTATTTTTGATCCTGAATCGCAGCAGCGATGGACGCGTAATCGAGTCTCATGGAGGTTCCGCGAGGCGCTGGCTGCACCAGTGCTGCGCTATGAAGAGCGTCGGCACGCACGCGATTGACACATCGAGCGCCTCTTGTATCAGTGATACTGGCGGAGTGATTCGATCGGATCTTTGCGCGCGGCACGGATGGCTGGATACAGGCCGAAGATGACGCCAACCCCAACGGCCATGCTGAGCGAAATCGCGGCAATCTGCCAGGTGATAATAGGATTGAACGGCAGCATGGTGCTGACCGCGAAGGCGATGAAATAACCACCAAGGTAACCAATCACCCCTCCAACGAGACTGAGTATCAGCGCTTCGGTCAGGAATTGCCAGGCGATATTGCCACTACTGGCACCGACCGATTTACGGAGGCCAATTTCGCGGGTGCGTTCGGCGACACCAACCAGCATAATATTCATAATGCCAATGCCGCCAACAAATAGGGCGATAGCCGCAATCACGGTCATAACGCTTGTGATAGCCAGGAAGAAGCGACTGGTCGGCTGTGAAATATCTTTACCTGATAGAACGGTAAAATCTTTTTCACCTTGGTGGTTTTTTGTTAGTGCATTTGAAATAGATTTCATTACCCCAGGTAGTGCTGCGGTTGAATCAGCGCGAATATCAATTTGCTGAATTTGAGCGATGCCTTGATGAAAGGCCTTGCCGCTTTCGAGGCTAATAATGGCGGCATTGTCGAAGTCGACTGCGTTGTAATTAATTGGATTGTTGATGTATTTCAGGACGCCTATGACGGTGAAGGTCTGGTTGCGGAGGGTGAAGGTCTGGCCGATTGATTGGGCGGTGCCAAACAGGTTAATGGATAGCTGACTACCGATAACAGCGCTGTCGCGGTTCAGAGTTGGATCAAGAAACTGACCACTTTGAATCGGCAATTCACTGGTGACAGCCAGATCTGGTGTCGTGGCGACAACGGTACTAGGCACGTGCTTATTGTCAACGTTCGAATGGAGGGTGTTGCTCAGAATCATTAACGGGGCAACAGAAGCCACGTGCGGAATGCTTTGAATGGTGGCAATGTCTTGTTCAGTAATTGTGCTGGTAGTGTAGGTTTGTTCGATTGTCGGGTTGGCAAAATTATCTAAATTGCGACTGACGACGCCGGGGCGGACGACAGTCATATTGCCACCGAGCGCATTCACTTGGCTCAAAACAACCTTGGTGACACCACCACTGAGAGCTAAGATTGTTGTTATACTTGCAACACCAATTGCAACACCAAGAGTAGTGAGAAGAGTACGCAGTCGAGTGGCGCGCAGGGACAAATAGGCGTTTTGGAGGTGTTCAAAGATGTAAAGGTGAATCATTTTTTGGCTGCTTTCTTTTGGCGTTTTTTAGCAGAACGGCTGATCGGTTTTTTATTGGTGTGCAAACCAAGCGGAATATTCTTTATTTCATTCACCTGCTCAATGGCCACTTTCGTGTCACTGGCAATTTTGCCGTCGAGCATATGAATGACACGACTGGCGTAGGTCGTGAGGTTGGGGTTATGCGTCACCATAATAATGGTATTGCCGCGTTTGTGGAGGTCTGACAGTTCTTCCATAATAATATGACTCGATTTGCTATCTAGATTGCCGGTTGGCTCGTCGGCGAGGATAATTGACGGGTGGTTGACCAGGGCGCGGGCGATTGCCACGCGTTGCATCTGACCGCCAGACAGTTGCCATGGCATATAGTACTCGCGTTCGCTAAGATGAAAGCTATTAAGGATTTCGCTGGCCATTTTAAGACGCTTAGTACGAAACATACCTTTGTAGGTAAGGGGTAGGGCAACATTTTCGATGACATTCAGACGGTTAATTAAATTAAAGCTTTGAAAGACGATGCCGATTTGTTCACTCCGTATCCGGGCGTGGCGACGATGGCTTAAACTTTCGACAGAGTTACCGTCAAGCAGATATTCGCCGTCATTGGAGCGGTCGAGTAACCCGAGGATATTGAGCAGGGTGGTTTTACCGCAGCCACTCGGGCCCATAATAGTTACGAATTCACCTTTTTCAATCGTGAGATCTACCTCGTCGAGGGCGCGATGTTCGGCTTCGCCAATACCATATTGCTTGGTAAGGCCGCGGAGCTCGATAACTGGTGGGAGAGTAGACGCTGACATTACTCTTATTATAGAGAGCTGGTAGTTGCAAAAGCAACTGAATTATAGCGTCAATTATACAACTGAAGTAATTAAATGGTAGGTGCGACTGGAATGACAGTGCAAACTACCATATACTATAGCTATGGAGAGGTGGCCGAGTGGTTGAAGGCGCACGCTTGGAAAGCGTGTGTGCGGGCAACCGTACCGAGAGTTCGAATCTCTTCTTCTCCGCCAATAAAAAATAACGACCAGCGTGGTCGTTATTTTTTATATATCAGCGTAGACTGGACGGCGAACGAAACCAATAATTAGTATACGCTAAGATTTTCGCAGTAGTATCTCATCAACTTCTTGCTTGGTTGACGTACCGTGCTCAACACGGATACGCTCAGCGTTTACGTGAGGCCGACTGATGATATCCCCATCAAACGAGGTGGGTTGGCCAGAGTAGCGAATGCCATGCTCGCTCCTGTGCATTTGTATACCGCTCGGTGCACCGTAAATATCAACACTCGTCTTCGCACCTGTATCGATCAAGTCTTTACCCAGCTGACTAATAACCGACTCAAGACCAATTTGAATCTTTTCATCGTTATCATCAAGCTCGCCCGCTGCGACTTCGGAGCCTGCATGGCATGCTGAAAAGATAATCTTCTTGCGCCCCTCATCGGAGCTATCATCGTCTATCGTGCGACTTGGTTGCATATACGCGTCAACCAGACGCGCCAGGCCTTTCATGCCGTGCATTGAATAGCCATAATCACCAGGATTGAGTTCGCCACTACTGTTGACCATCTGTACGAGTTTTCTACCCGCAACTGTCGCTACATCCCGACGACGCAAGGTCGCGTCTTTCTCGCGGTTATCGGATACCATGAACTGGCCCGGGCCACTATGGGCAGCGAGCACCAAACTCGATGGCTTAACGCCAATCTTCTGTAGCGTGATCATCCGTCGATATATATCGTCCATGGTGGTAATCTCGAAGAAAAGCGTTCGATTATTTTCATCATCGAAATCAGCAGCTACATTCTTCAATATGCCGTTGTGATCGCCGAACCGGTTTACGAGAACGGCCGTGACGTCATGCTGCGCTAACTGTTCGGCCGCCTGAGTAGGATTGTCGACCAACGTCTCCATACGCGCTAGCTGTTCGATGCTGTAGGCTTCAAGCCCGTGTATACCTGTGAAAGTGGCAATCTTCTTGATTCGCTCAACTCCAAAGTGGTCGAATTTGTTCACGATATCTATAAAGGTCTGATCTTCACCACGTCGGGACGCAGTGAAGACGTAGTCTGCGGCTTCGGAATTATCTATGCCGCTCGCAACCCTCAGTGCCCAGCTCATCCAATCATGAGCGGCATTCTGTGTATCTGCCCACTTAAAATCATTGTCGCGAGCCTGGTCTACATGTCGCATCCAAATCAGGGGATTCTCATTGAGAAGCGCGCTACGCAACGAGTCATTATAGTCATCTCCCTTGACGCCAAGAAGGTCTGTCATCGTTTCGAGACCATATGCCTTGCGAAGAATATTCAACTCCGTCGTTAATACGCCACTTGCGCTGGCCGCACGCTCTTTGATATTTTCGAGAATAGCGGTGTGCAGTGATCCGGTGACGGGCTCCGTCGCAAAAGCCTTAGCTACTAGTTCATCACCGAGATCACATGCCAATCGCTGAATCGGAGGAGTAGGCTCGTATCCGGTTATAATCTCACGAAGCTCGGCTTCTTTGGCAACCAAGGTGAAGCAGCGAGAAACATTGCTCAGGTCAGCCCCGTCTTCTTTTAATTGAGAAAGTATGGCGTGTATACGCCCGGCATCCTCATAGTACCATTCAGGATATTTTTTGCCGTCCACAAGACTTGCAGACTCCGCTTCGAGGCGATCAACTCGTTGCTGCCAAAAATCAATATCATCTTCCAGTGCAGGGGAGCGATTTAGCTCGGGTGAGGTTGTTTCATGAAGTTCAGGCATGTGTTTATTTTCTGTATTTAACTTTATTGTATTGTAGCATACTTTTATCTATCTGTCAATCAGCGATTGAGCGGTCGGACGATCTGTGCATGGTTCATAGCCATACGCTACATATAGCGTTGTAAATAAGAAACACCACACTAGACGAGTTGATACCCCTTATGTTTCGTGCTGTGGTAATAAATACGGCTAAAAAGACTTGAAAAACTATATATAGGGGCTTATAGTCTTACACAGACGCTACATACGTAGCCGTTCAATCAAAACACACATTTAGCAAGGAGGATTTGCACTGCTCTAGAGGTAACTCTGAAGAGTAGTCTTGCTTGCGCACCTGGGGAGGTGAATGTGAGAACAAAAACATAAGGTAAATAGGGGAATCTATGAGTACAATTTCTGTGGTCAAGCGCGACGGCACTCGCGAACCATTCGACGCCAATAAAATCAACTTGGCGCTTGTGAAGGCAAGTGAGGGCTTGCCCGATCAAATTAGTAAGGTTGTCCAGGTGGCAACTGAGCTGCAATTGACCTTGTTTGATGGTATTACAAGTGAACAACTCGATGAAGCGGTGATTCACACAGCTTTGCAGAACGTCAAAGACGATCCAGATTTTGACATTATCGCAGCCCGATTACTTTTAAAGAATATCTACAAGAATATCTTAGGCGACTATGACACTGCGGCCGAACTCAAAAAACTGCACGAAACCACCTTTCCTAAATATTTGAAACACAATATTAAAGACGGCTTGCTCGACGAGCGCATGAGCGACAAGCTCTTTGATATCAAAAAACTGGCGGCCGCTCTCGACCCCAGCCTTGATAATTTGTCGAAATACCTTGGGGTGATTACCAACAAAAACCGCTACGCTTTGCGTAAACAAGCCGGTGACGCTTTGGAAGTTCCACAGTTTACCCACATGCGTATTGCCATGGGCCTTAGTTTTAATGCCCCTGACCCAACTGCCTGTGCGCTTGATTTTTATCACCACATGGCACAGCTCGACTACGTGCCGGGAGGCAGTACTCGCGTCAACGCTGGTGGCTCGTTTCCACAACTTTCGAACTGTTTCCTACTGGAAGTGCAGGACGACATGGAATCAATCGCCAAGGGTGTGCGCGATGTGATGTGGATTGCCAAAGGCACTGGTGGTATCGGCATCAGCCTCAACAAGCTGCGCGCGGCCGGCAGTCCGGTGAAATCAACCAACACCGAATCAACTGGCCCGATTCCATTTATGAAGATGATTGACTCGGCGCTCTTTGCCGTCAGCCGCAAGGGCAAGAAAGCCGGTGCCGCTGCGCTTTACATGGAAAACTGGCACCTTAACTTTCCGCAGTTCCTCGACCTGAAACAAAACTCCGGTGACCCATACCTGCGAACGCGCCTCGCCAACACTGCCGCTTTTGTCAGCGACGAATTCATGAAACGCGTGCAAAAAGACCAGATGTGGTACTTGTTTGATCCAGCTGAAGTGTCTGATTTACCAGAACTGTACGGCGAAGAATTCAGCGCTCGTTATAAAGAGTATGTGAAGAAAGCTGAAGCCGGCGAAATGCGTGATTTTGCGAAGATTCCCGCTCGTCAGCAATTCCGTGATATCTTAACACAGCTGCAGGCCGCCGCTCACCCATGGCTTACCTGGAAAGATACCATCAATGTGCGTGCACTGAACAACAACACCTCGACGATTCACTTGTCGAATCTCTGTACTGAAATTACCCTACCACAAGACAAAGACAATACGGCCGTGTGTAACCTGGTGAGCATTAACTTATCGGCACACCTGCGCGACGATAAAACGTGGGACTGGGAACGACTCGAGGCCAGCACTCGTAGCGCGATTCGTCAGCTCGATAACTTATGTGATATTACGAACACGCCAATTCCTGAAGCAATGCACTCTAACCAACAAAACCGCGCCCTCGGTCTTGGCATGATGGGCTTTACGGATGTCAGCGAAAAATTGGGCTACAGTTATGAGTCTGAAGCAGCCTACGATTTAATGGATCAATTGACTGAATTCATCAGCTACCAAGCGATTGATGAATCAGCCGATCTCGCCAAGAAATTTGGCAGCTACCCAACCTTTAAGGGAAGCGGCTGGAGTAAGGGTCTCGTGCCAATCGATACGATCGACCAGCTGGCAACTGACCGTAAAGTAAAAGTTGAAGTGACCCGTAAGACTCGTCTTGACTGGGACAAACTGCGCGCTAAGGTGAAAAAGGGTATGCGCAATGCCACACTGATGGCAATTGCGCCAACCGCAAACATCGCCCACGTTGC
>DHJF01000046.1:0-5693 GCA_002404195.1 Candidatus Saccharibacteria bacterium UBA4727
GCAGTTCGTTGATGAGCTGATTAGTACCAACCAATTCCGTCCAGAGTTCTTGAACCGTTTTGATGAAATTGTCACCTTCCGCCCACTGAGTAAATCTGAGTTAGTGCAGGTGATTGATCTTATCCTCGCGGGAATTAACAAAACATTGGCGCTCCAAAAGATTACCGTCAACGTCACGGAAGATGCGAAATTAGTGTTGGTTGACCAGGGCTATGATCCGCGTCTCGGCGCTCGCCCAATGCGCCGGATTGTCCAGCGGGCTGTTGAAAATACCGTCGCCAAGCAAATGCTTTCGGGTACGGTCACGGCTGGTGGGGTGATAACAATCACCAAAGAGCAAGTTGAGAAGATTCTCAATGTTGCCGAACAAGCTCAGCAGATCATTGATATGCCGCGCTAGTCTACTGAGGTAGTTGAATCAAACCGATAACATTGCCGCTCGTATCAACGACTGTTGCAATGATCTTACCGCCGCCGACATCGGTGCTCGCTTGCTGGAGTGAGGCTCCCGCCGCTAACAGTAGGGCGAGTTGGCCAGCGATATCACTGACGTGATAGTACACGACTGGTCCGGCAACTCCTTGGTCGAGGCCGTGAGGATTGAGGCCGATTTCTTGGTCGCCAACCTGGAAGCCAACGTAGTAAGGATTTTCGATAGAGGGCTCAACATCGAGTAATTGTGCGTAGAATGCTTTGGCATTTTCGATATCTTTTACAGGGTAAATGATTGTTTTAGCACCTTCGTTCATAGACAGCTCCTTATTAAGTAACTGTCTTTAGTATAGCAATAGTTATGACAGGAAAGGGAAATGCTCGGTGCTGTTTTACAGTGGCATTATTTGACGATATAGAATAATTATGTCTATTTTTGAGATTTAACCTCTCAAATGTGCTATACTTAGTGAGATATAAAACGATTGGACCTATAAACATGGCTAAGCAACGAAACCGCCACGGTGCGTCACGAAAGCGTCTTTTGAAAAAGAAGCTCGCATCGCTAAAGAAAAAACTAGCGTAACGGCAGAAAATTGAGCATTGTCTGAAAAGACAGTGCTCTATTTTAAATGACTACGACTCGATGAGCGCCTGGTACATTGCACGTGCCTGCTCGAAGCCAATGACCCAGCCAGTCTGCCGGATACTTTGGTAGAAGGGTGTCTTGAGTAGGTTGCCTTTGGCGTCGTACGTTTCAGGAAAGCCGCCATCACGAAGCATCGTTGCTTCGTAGGCATCGAGATGATATTTGGCAGACGTTGCATAGGAAGTATCGCCCGTTTGGTGGGCAAGCAGCGTCAGTGTTTTAATATATTCCATACCCCAAAAACTCCAAATTGCATCGCCGCCATATGATGCAACTGCCATGCGTACAATAAAGAACTGGCGATGGGCCCGGGTGTCATTTTGATATTTGATAGCAAACGGCTGGTCGATCTTTTGCGCTTGAACGTACCCGACGGAACGCGTGTAATAACGACGCTCCTGCTTGTTGGTAATGTCGAGAAAACCAGTCGAAAGTACGATGAGCCAATCTGATGAGTAGTATTGTTCACGCACACCCTCTTCTGAGAGATCCTCCAGAAAGTAGCCTTCATCTTCGAGCCAGAAGGTGTCGAGAATAGCTTGTTTCAGCGACGCCAGAAAGGATTTGTCGTTCGGGATGATGCCGAGTGTCATCGCAAGTTGGGTTGTCTTCCAAAAGACGACATTATCGTAAAAAGCCGAGTAGCGCCGCGTAATATCTTTAGCGCCAGATAAGTGAACGGTTTTTTTAATCAAGTGAGTGTTACCGTCAAAAACGTGCTCGCGGTAGCCTGCGTATAGTGTTTCGAGAGTATGACTGTAGGTCGTAAGTAACGTTTTGGCTGCATCGACTGTATCAAGTTGTCGCCGTGCTTTTTTATAGGCATACGGCTGTGTCGATTCATCACCGCGCAGTGACGCGAGTGCGTAGAGAATGCCAAAGAGTGCGTCGGATGGATAGGCGTAGAAGTTGATGCAGGTTGCGGCGTATGGTCCCATCGAAACGATTGTCGTGGTCAGCTTTGGGTGTTTATGAAAGACGCCGAGCGTGTAGGCGACTGTCTGTAGATAAACAGCCTCGCGGCTATGCCAATCATCCAGCGTGCCGGGTAGCGATCGGTCGAGCATCGGATAGTAAAAGACGCCAAGGTTACGCACGAATAAGCCGTTAAAGTGGTCACCAGAAATCAATAGCAGTCTGTTCGGGTTGTAGCGAAGTTTATGAATGTCAGCAATAATCTCATCGACCGTCGCACCACCCGAGCGGGGACTGTTCAGGTAACGAGTGGTGATAATATAAATACCACATTGGTAATAGGCGAATAATTTCCAGAAAATATTCTGGCGTATCACCAGTTTTTGGTTATTATTAACTGTTTCAAGTATTTTTTCCTGAAGTTTTGCACGGTATGGCAAACGAATAATCGAGAATCGAGCGAATGGGTTTGTGAGATAGGTGACGAGTAGCGAGGCAAGTACAACACCCGTCACGGCGAGAGTTAACATATGTATTATTGTACTATAGTCTGGTGCTTGCCACAGGCTAATAAGGTGCAGAAGAAGCCTTTCTGACATACCCCACTCGACGTATCGGTGTGGTGACGCTTTTTCTGTGACATAATGAGGAGAATGAAGGTTATTATCGGTACGAAAAATCAGAAAAAGATTGATAGTTGCATAGTAGAGGATAAGGTGCGTTATACTGATGAAACATAAGGAGGGAAATATGCACATCAAAGATCCTGGAGTTCACACTTATAAAAAATTGGTTACCGTCGGCTGTATCGGGATTCTTGTTGGTCTGGGTGTAGCTTGGATTGGCTGGGGGGAGTTTGCCCTTTTAGCCGGTTGGGATGCGGCGATTCTTATTTATATTTTATGGATGTGGTGGACAGTCCTCGCGCTTGATGCACATTCGACGAAGACGCATGCTGTCCGTGAAGATCCAGGACGTGCAGTTTCGGATCCACTGCTGGTCATCGCTAGCGTTGCTAGTCTTGGTGCAGTCTTATTGTTAATTCTCGACGCAAGCCAGACGACTGGTTTATCGAAAGTGCTCGATATCGTCATTGGACTAGCTAGCATTGTCATTTCTTGGTTCCTGGTGCACACAATCTTCGCTCTTAAGTATGCACGTCTTTTTTATGGTAATACTGAGCATGAAGTTGACTTTAACGAGAAGACGCTGCCATCATATGGCGACTTTGCTTATCTTGCTTTTACGGTTGGTATGACTTTTCAGGTTTCGGATACAAATATTCAAACAAAGGTAATGCGCGGCACTGTCCTAAAGCAAGCCATGCTGTCATATTTGTACGGAACAGTAATTATTGCTACAACTATCAATACCCTGGCTAGCTTGACGAAGTGATTTTTACGAATCATTAATATCGTGCATGATAAATACTCAAAATAATTTCACCACCTTACTATAATCAGTAGCATCGATGTGTAACAAAAAAATATGGTACAGCGTTATTGCTGAAGTCAGAACTAAACTTGTCGATTTATACCTGATCGATTCCCATGTAAGTTAAAAGCCTGTGATGGGATTTTTTCTTGGAGAAGGACATAGAAGACCAACTCCACATCCCAGAGATTCGTGGTAATAATAGTTGTCTGATTGCATATACAAATATTTTTTTGTTTTATCAACGCTACTTGGATCGTATGATCTTTCTGATTTGACTGCTAATTGGTCGTCGAGTAGGATAGGGCCGCGCACCGTAAAAGTATCTTGTGTTGGTTTCGGTATTTTGCAGTCAAGTCCCATGTCTTTTGCGTCAAGCGTCAAATCGAGGTAGATAAGCGTAGGCTGATAGTTGCTTTCATAGAGTGCATCGCAGATCCTTGGTTGAAAGGAATTTGGCTTTCCGAAAAGGTCCGATATGCCATTGGTAGCTTGTAGCTTTTGCTCGAGATTGCTTCGGGAAAGGGAGATAGGGAAAAGGTCTGTGTATCTAATATAGCAGTCCTGATACCAGTCGGCTGCTACCCATCCTTGATCAGCGTGCGTTACATAACAAGCATCAATTTTTGAAGAATATACTGGGGCTGTCGAGTTAATGAGACCCCCGCTACGTAAGGCGTCAATTCGCTTAAACCGCTTGCTATCGTAAGTAGATTCATTGCTTGTTCGAGCTTGAGTGACCCGCCTTAGCGTAGCGATGCTTTGTGCATAGTGTATGATTATCCATGAGAAGGCTATAATTATAAGAAGGCCTAAGACAATAGACCCAGACCTTTGTGGTCCAGTAAGAATGATTTTATTATGTATCGATTTTGGAGTAGAAGGGGTCTTTTTATTTTTCTTCTTTGCCATACGCTTATACTAGCATATAGGTACTAGAAATCTAATCTGTAAAATAATTTCTATATATAACAAAATTTGGTACAGCGTGATGTGTGAAGTTAGAACCGGTTTAATCGAATTAAAACGCTAGAGGGTTTGCAGGAATCTTCCTAAATCTTCTGGCGTGTCCATGTAGCTCAATAACTCTGGCGCATACGTATAGCCCAAGATCGTGTCTCGTTCTTTGCTATCAGGTCCAACAAGTACGCGATATTTCGTCTCCATATTTAGCATATCAACATCGTTCATCGCATTGCCCGCCACGAGAATATTGTGTTCATAGATGCCGAAATACTTGCACATATACGATATTGCGCGAGCCTTGCTCACCTTACTCTTCATATATTCAAGCGCTCCATCCTGGAATACCGCCTTAATTGAGCCACCGGCGAATTCGATTTTCAAATTCTCAACATGGATGAAGCTTTTCAGTTTGATCGTTACGCTGCTGATCGGCTGCTTCTTGAGATGTTCCTTCACGTCAATAAGTGAGCCGGAATAAACGTCCGCGTAGTAGCCTCGTTGTTCGCGGGTTTTCTCGACATCGCTCGGCTCTGGGCACCAGATTTGGGCCTTTCGATTTAGATCGGCAGGATAGAAAGCCAGTAGCTGGACCATATCGATATTGAGCCCGGTAAACTCGATCAGCTTGTCGATGTCATTTTCGTTAAACTCAGATTCGACGATAACCTTACCCCATTTATCAACGATCTTGGCGCCGTGTTCAACAGAAATGAGTGCTTTGTCGTCAATGATATTCTTGAAGTGCTCACCGAGCGCTTCTTTCATGCGGACATAAGAGCGACCTGTCGATATGGTAGTGATAGTGCCGTGCTCGCGAAGGTGTTCAAACCCGCGTACTACTTCTTCTGAGATTGCACCCCCGTGCCCCACTGCAATTGTCCCGTCAATGTCAAACACAGCCAATTGAGGAAGTCTATACATAGGTCGCCCACTGTCATTCATAGTAGGTAAAGCATAACAGGTTTAGAAAATAATTTCTATGTATAACAAAATTTGGTACGGCGTTATGTGTAAAGTTAGAACCAGGATGTTGAATAATTAAGTTCGAATCCACAAACCTCCGGCTAGCATAAGCGAAAAAGTCTTGACGATCCCTTTTCCACTTGTTATATTTATACACGGAAGATCAAGTGATACAGCACACGATCATTATATGTAGCCGATCAAGTTAAAAAGTTCAGTGCATTTCAACTAAGTTATTTAGTTCGTAGGCTACATCTGTTGGTGCAAATCTTCCGTTCATTAGAGGTACTTCGGTACCTCTAATTGTTTTATTGTGTCATACGGTCCCAAGATC
>DHJF01000046.1:5866-27285 GCA_002404195.1 Candidatus Saccharibacteria bacterium UBA4727
GTGTCATACGGTCCCAAGATCTCCACATTCGCCCATAAGGGGCCAGCTCGTTAAGTAAATCAAAAATTGTTCTAATACATTAAGACCTATACCGTTGGGAAGTTGCAGCATCATATTGCATTTTAGGTTATGCTATCTATATGAGTAGAACTACTAAAAAATTTATCATTACAGTATTAATTCTCGTTTCAGTCTTTCTCGTATCCCGTTATCTGTCAACTAATCAGCAAACAGCGCAACCAAGCCAAACGAATATTACTCCAGCTCAAACGACCGCTCCTGAGGCGGCAGACGCTTCATGTCATATGAACGGACAGCTTCCGGATGCAACTTGCACACCCGGTGCAACTAATCCCGACGTCACGCAAGCAAATCTAGCGCAGACTATATGTATCTCTGGCTATACTAAGACAATTCGCCCGTCAGTCACGTATACAGACAAACTCAAGATTCAGCAAATGCAGGCTTATGGCTTCACCGATAGCCCTCGAATGCATGAAGAAGACCATCTCGTATCCTTGGAGCTTGGAGGCTCGCCGACAGATCCAAAGAATTTATGGCCCGAGCCAGGCGCCTCGCCAAACCCCAAAGATAAGATCGAGAACTTTTTACACGCAGCCATCTGCTCGGGTAAAATATCACTTCAAGATGCACAGACTCGTATTGCTCAGAATTGGACGACGGCAGAACAGGGATTTTAAAAAGAAAATCTAATAACCTATGCACTTCTAAATCCATCCACTAACCTTAGCCGAGTATGGTGCAAAAATCAGACACCGTATTTGGTGTTTGATTTTTATGTATAACAAAAATTCGTGGTACGGCGTGATAGCTGAAGTTAGAACTGCGCTGATTAAAATTTAAGTCGAACTTTTTCCGCCATAGCTAGGGTGCATATGTATGGAATACCGTCATACTGTTCATTCCTGAACTCTATCATATCCCAGCCGATGCGGTCATAGACCGATCCGTTTCGGATTGTATGATTGAGTACCTCTCTTTTTAGAGTATCGTAATCAGATTGATTCAAAACATAATCGATATCACCTGACTCTGGTGTGTCCTGGGCGGGTTTGCGAATATATAGCCATGAGAAGACGGCCGACGGTGCGACGCCCTCATCCTGAATAGCAATAGAGTCACGAAGCTGGAAGTATTTTTGCCGAGGGTTGTTGCTGGGTATTACTAACGTATCCGCTAGTTGCTGGAGTTCTCTATATTCATCTTCGCTCTGGCAAAAGATTGCCACATTGCTTGCAGCCTCGGGAATGAAACCAATGCTTTCGTTAATGAGATTGGAGCATTGATTGTATATATATTTGACCTTGTTGATAAGTTGATCTTTTGTCATCTTTAATAATTATAGCAAAAGAACCGCATTTGCGGTTCTAACGTTCAACTTGGTTTATCTGTGGTACCCCGGGTTGGGATCGAACCAACGACCTTAGGCTTAGAAGTCCTCTGCTCTATCCACTGAGCTACCGGGGCGTACTTGGCCATTATACCCTAAAAGATGCATGAATGTGAGTAGCGAGAAGATGGTCGACCACCAAACTAAAGACCATATCTTGCGATATGGTCTTTAGTTTGGTGCGGGTGCGGAGAGTCGAACTCCGATCACCAGTTTGGAAAACTGGGATAATAACCGCTATACGACACCCGCATAGCTGCTTTATTATAACAGTCTTTGGAGTATAATTACACCAATTGAAACACGTCCTTATTCAAGAACGCATGCCCGCATGCTTTCTGCTCGTTTCCTAGTGTTATAATAAAAAGCATAATAGGAACAAATAAACATGTTTAACCTTAATGATAAAAAGCCATTCCATAGTAGCGGCTATGCCGAGGTGGCGCACGGCGGTTCAATAGGTGCGACGAGCAGCCAGTCATTTCAAGAACGTTCACAGATAGATAACAATCGGCAAGTGGTTGGAAAATATCATGAGTCGGCCGTGGCGCGTAATTTAAAAGGTCGTGCTTCGGGTTATGACGCGGGTCGCCGAACAACGCCGAGCAAACGGTACGTACCGGTGGCGGAGCGCCAACGCATGCTGGGCGGCCAGTCGACATCACTTGCGGCGCCGCGTGAGAGATTTTCGGAGCCCCAAGGGCGAACGTATAATCCTTTCGCGTAGGGTGAGATTTGCGACCCACGACTCGCGCCAGCTGAAGCTGTCGTGTCGTGGGTTCGGTTGTGCAATTACTTCCAAATAAAAAGAGCGATCACGAGGATCGTTCTTTTTATTTGGGGCGAATAATGGGAATTGAACCCACGACCTCCGGAACCACAACCCGGCGCTCTAACCAACTGAGCTATATCCGCCAAGCGGAGAATCTACGCAAACCAAGAATAATCTTGGAAAGATTCTTAGCTATTGTAGCATATCTCACTAGGGTAGGCTAGATTTCTCGGATAGTTTCGATGTCGGCACCAAGCGTGTTTAAGCGGTTGGCAAAATCTTCATAGCCGCGATTAATTGAATACACATCGCGCAGGATTGATTTACCTGGTGCGGCGAGCATCGCAAGAAGTACGACGACTGATGGTCGGAGGGCTGGTGGGGCGACTACGTCGGCCGGCTTCCACTTTGTTGGGCCGGTAATATAGACACGGTGGGGATCGACGAGCTCAATTGAGGCGTTAAGCTTCGTGAGTTCGGTAAAGTAAATGGCGCGGTTCTCATATGACCAGTCATGTACCAAGGTGCGTCCCTTCGCCATCGTGGCAATCAAGCCCAGGAAAGGAAGATTATCCATATTGACGCCAGGAAACGGCATACTGTGGAGTTTGTCGACGGGTGCTACCAAAACCGATTTTTTTAATGTAAGGTCGACGAGTCGTGTGGCACCGTTGCGGGCGGTGTATTCCTTGCCCAGTTCGTACTGTAGTCCCATGCCCTCGAGAACGGCCAGTTCGAGCTCGATAAATTCAATCGGTGCACGGGTAATAGTGATTTCAGAGTTGGTGACGAGCGCTGCGGCCACAAAGCTCATCGCTTCGATTGGGTCTTCGCTTGGATAATATTCAACATCTTGATTGATTGATTTTTTGCCATGAATCGTCAGGATAGTCGTACCGACACCTTCAATCTTGACGCCGAGTTCTTCGAGATAAAAACACAAATCTTGCACCATGTAGTTTGGGCTAGCATTGCGGATTTTGGTGATGCCGTCGTAGAGAGCAGCAGCCATAATGACGTTTTCCGTCACGGTATCACCACGTTCAGTGAGCAAAATCGTTCGTGTGATTGGTGTTTCTTTAATAGTGGCGTGGTAATAGTCACTCGTCGCCTCGACATGCAGGCCAAAAGGTGCCAGGCCGGTCATGTGCGGTTCAACGGTGCGCGTACCGAGGTTGCAGCCACCAGCGAAGGGAAGCTTAAAGTCGGGATATTGATGCAGTAGCGGGCCCAGGAACATAATGACAGTACGAGTGCGCTTGGCGGCATTGATATCCATTTTTTCGAGCTCCAGGCGGCGCGGCGGGATGATTTCAAGGTCATTAGTATCGTTAATCCAGCGGATTTTTACGCCGATACTTTGCAGAACTTCAATAATTCGATTGACCTCTTCGATACGGGCAACGCGGCGGAGGGTGGTTTTGCCTTTATTAAGGAGTGAAGCGCAGAGTAGGGCGACGGCGGCATTTTTGCTGGTTTTGACCTCTATGCTGCCGGAAAGCTTTTTGCCGCCGTTAACACGAAAGTTAATTTTACCACTACTGTTGAGGGTGACGATGTCACTTGACAAAACCTCACTAATACGGGCTATCATCTCAAGGCTGATATTTTGTCCACCCTTTTCGATACGGTTAACAGCACTCTGACTTGTGGCCAGCTCACGGGCTAATTCGGCCTGTGTCAGACCGCGATGGACGCGGGCTTCTTGAATTAATGTACCAATTTTTGCCTTGTAGTCATCAATCTTCATACCCTCTAGTATATCACATACGATATAAATACAAGAGATGGTATACTATAGTACAATAGGAGATTGCCATGAACGATACACAAATTGCCAATTTGATAGCAGATGAAACCCAACGCGAGCGCGATGGGTTGGAGCTCATTCCGAGTGAAAACTACGTCTCGAGCGACGTACTGACAGCGCTCGGGAGTGTTTTTACTAATAAATATTCCGAAGGCTACCCAGGAAAGCGTTACTATGGTGGTCAAGAATTTACCGATCAGGTCGAGCAACTGGCAATTGACCGTGCGAAACAGCTCTTTAAGGCCGACCACGCCAATGTGCAACCGCATAGTGGTGCACCGGCCAACGAAGCCGTCTACAGCGCTTGGCTGCAGCCTGGTGATACCGTGCTTGCTATGGATTTGTCACATGGTGGTCACTTAACCCACGGCGCCCCAGTAACGCGTAGCGCTCAGCTCTATAACTTTGTTCGCTACAAGATGAAAGACGTTACAACTGGCGAGATTGATTACGATGAGCTGCGTGCCTTAGCGCGTGAGCACAAGCCAAAAATCATCCTCGCTGGTTTTAGCGCCTATCCTCGCGAGCTCGATTACGCGAAATTTGCCGAAATTGGCAATGAAGTCGGTGCACTACTGGTGGCTGACATGGCGCATATTGCCGGACTCATCGTTGGTGGTGTGGCGAAGAATCCATTTGATTATGGCTTTCACGTTATTACCACAACTACACATAAAACGCTGCGTGGTCCGCGTGGCGGGTTGATTCTCTCGAAAGGTATTGTCAGTAACCCACTGCGAGCGCCCGAAAAGATAATTGCAAATATCCCAACCCTGATTGACCGCGCGGTCTTTCCGGGTATGCAGGGTGGTCCACATATGCACGTCATTGCCGCCAAGGCCGTCGCCTTTGGCGAAGCTCTGCGGCCGGAGTTTAAAGACTACGCGGCGCAGATTGTGAAAAATGCCACCGTGCTGGCCGACGAGCTGCAAAAGCGTGGCTTTGAGCTCATAACAGGAGGTACGAGTAATCACCTTATTCTCGCCGATGTCTACAAAAGTTTTGGAATTGATGGCAAGGTGGTTGAAATTGCGCTCGATAAAATCGGCCTGACGCTCAATGCTAATGTCGTTGCCGATGACCCGCTGCCGCCATTCCGTCCAAGCGGTATTCGCTTAGGTACGCCAGCCCTGACGACCCGTGGCCTGCGCGAAGCGCATATGCCGCAAATCGCTGACTGGATGAAGCGAGCGATTGACGCTCGTGATGACGACAATGAACTTCGGGTAATTAGGAACGAAGTATTGGCACTCGTTCGGAATTTTCCACTACCGAGTGATAACCGATAGATCAATCTTAGTCTGCATAGGTGAGATAGAATTAAATACACCCACAGTTATGTGGGTGTATTTAATTCGACTTTAGCTATCTTATGGACAAATGCCGACGTCGCTCGTCTTAACCGCGCTATTAACTGGATCGGGATAGTAGATGCGCATGCCTTTACCTGTTGCGCAGTAGGTGACAAAGTAGTAATCAACGGTTGTACTTGCATTAATTCCCGCTAGTGTTTGAGTATAGGTTGGAACGGTTCCCCATGGCAGCACGGCAAAGTATGCAAGACTCGATGGAAGTTTCGTATCGTTTATACTGTTTTGTGTCGTTGTTAATGCGGCAGCAGTTGCTGTTTGCGCTACAACTGTGGCAGCATCTGCGCCGGCAGCTGTTAACGCATAGCCACTATTGAGGCTGCCATAGGCCTCTGCTTTTTTGACAATTGTGGTTGTATCTGTTTGGTACTCAGCTGCTTTAGATCTTTGCGTGACGCCGTTATAGGTTACAATCACAATCGCTGCTAAGATGCCAATAACGACAATAACGATCAAGAGCTCAACGATGGTAAAGCCTTTAACATCCGATCTTTTAATTTTCGTGTCCATTATGCCCCCTAATGCTTTTGGATGATTACTGTTAATGTAATAATCGTTTGAATTAATAAGCGCAAGTACTTTCAGGGTGTTTTAAGTCAGATGTCGCACTTCAGGATAAGTACTATGATATTTATCACGTGAACTTTTATGTATTGTTGAGTTGAGTGTTCTATCGACCAGACTCAGGAGTCGCCATTTCGGGGGTACTTAGATTCTCTATTGTCGTGTCTTCAATTGATTCAATAAGCGTAATATAAAACAAGCCACATGGATGGCTTGTTTTATATTACGTTAAGTAAAACTGTTTTTTGAGTCGTTTACCCTACAATGTTGAAGCTGTTGTACCAGCTGGGCACGCTGCGCTGGTTGCTGATCCACCCCATATAGACACGTTACCAGGAGTGGTAAAGTTGTAGTAAGTGATGAAGTAGCCACTTGCAGTGTTTGAGTTGGATGCACCGGTCGCACATGCAGTGTATATTACCGATGTTGTACCGTTACCTGTACCCAAGACTGTACCTGGGACAACAACAGTGACACCGTTTGGTACCGCACCGAGTGCAGTCGATGGGACTGCTATAAAGGCAGCTGCGGTCGCTGGGTAAACACCGTTACCACCAGCGGTATCGGCATTGTATGCTTCAGCTTTCTTTTGCAAAGAAACTCCGTTCGTCTGTGCCTTGGTTGTATTCGCACGTGATGTTACGCCCTGGTAAGCAACGATAACAATCGCAGCCAAGATGCCGATAACAACGATAACGATCAAGAGTTCAACGATAGTGAATCCCTTGTCAGCTTTCATTTTTTTGATTTCTTTCAGACCCATTTGTAGGTGCCCCCTAATTAATTATTATACTTGTACTATACTACGCCTGATTTATAAGTACAAGCATGTTGTTGATGTTTCAATTATACTATTATTGCTCGGCTACGAAGCTGATTGCGTCGAGTGAGCTCCAGGTGGTATCACCGTAGTAGATTTCGATACAACCATCGGTTTGGCGGATGTCCCAGCGAACTGCTTTGGCGTTAGCAATACCACCTTGTATTAAGGTTCTGTCCTTTGGTCGATATCCCGCGGGGAGACAGCCGACGACCGTGCCGTCAGCAACAGTACCAGATTTAATGAGACCCTTGACCATAACAACGCTGTCGCTTCCTTTGATGTATTGTGGTGACGAGTAGCCACCGTACGCCACCCAGCCGTTCATAAGGCCGAGATTTGTCCAGCTCGCACTCATTGACGCTGGATGGAACATAGCATTAATATTCATCCAACCGTTGCCGTTTCCGGCGCCCTTAGCGACGACACCATTGGTTGGGTCGATGCCAACGTACCCTGGGCCAGTGCCGCTTGTGTAATCTGGGACGTGGAGGTACTCACCCGTACGAGCACCTGCGGGTAGGTTATTGACGATCTGTGTACCATCGGTCACGGTACCGCCACCGACCAACCCTTGGATGTGTGTTCTGCCGACG
This sequence comes from Candidatus Saccharibacteria bacterium UBA4727, assembly GCA_002404195.1. GTDB lineage: Bacteria > Patescibacteriota > Saccharimonadia > Saccharimonadales > Saccharimonadaceae > UBA6022. The sequence goes on from DHJF01000046.1 coordinate 13,210, forward strand.
CCGTCTACCGCGTAACCTGGCACCGCCCAAGGTGAGCCGTAGTATGACCAACCATTTGTCATTGTCAGCGCCGTAAAGGCGGTGCCACTTGGCATAAAGTTAATACCCTCTAGACTCAGATAGCCAGGGTCACCGGAAATAATCAATATATTCCCGTTGGTATCAACGTCAACACGGGCAAAGTGCGCGGCATTGCTGGTACTCGTTTGGAAGATCAGGCGATATGCCGGTCGATAACCGACTGGCAGTGTTCCGATGGTTTCGCCGGATACGATTGAACCGGAGCGTTTGATATTGCCCTTTAACATGACAATACCCGATGCGGTTTTTATGTAGCCGTTTGGTGAGTACGGCGAGCCGTAGTCAGTCCAGCTATTTTGAAGGGCGAGCGATGCCCAGTTTATGACTGTGAGGGTGGCCGTAGAAGTCGTGGCGGTATCAGTACCATTCGTAAAGATAGCGCGGAACTGGCGGCCATTCCACGTCATGTCGACGCTCGGGAGGAGGAGCGTGGCCGATGATTGATTCGCCATATCCTGCCAGGTAGTGCCGCTATCGGTCGACTGTTGCCATAGGACTGATGCGGTTGGTACCGATGAGGCTGCAGGAATGGTAATGTTGGTAGCGCTCGCAAGGACGGTCGTGCTACTTGGCTGCTGTGTGATGGAGAGTGGTGCCTGGACGGTGCTGCCACCAACGGCAGTCTGACTATTAATCTTGGTGGCGCGGACTGACTGACTGGTACTTGCACTGCGACCAGCGGTCGTAGACGACCCGGCGACAGTGGCGCTTAGGGTGGTGGCCGTGGCGGCACCGGCAATACCGGTATCGACGGTGCTGGTCGGATCGGCGAAATACTGGACGGTCAGGCTTTGTGCATTTTTCATGACCTCTGCATCATTGGTTTGGCAGTGACCATCATTCACGTACCCTATGTCACAGCTGTTTTGTTGCCACGGCAGGCTGCACACCGTGTTGTTGTCGGGCGTGGCGTTGGTGTTATAAGGTGGGAGTATCGTTCGGCGCCAGAGTGATCCATTGCTAATAAAGTAGACAACCTTTGTCAGCAGAACCTTATTGACTGTCTGGGTAGCGCCGCATGGGTTGGGCTGGTTGGCATAGTTGATGAGTACCCTGGTGCTGTCGATGGGGTTTTTGTCAGTGGCTGGGACGCTAAGTATGAGCATATTATTGTTGCTGGCAATCGTAAAAGCGGCCGTACCACTGAAGTTGTTGTCGCTGCCTTGTTGGGGTGAAGTGGTACCTGTTGTATTAAGGAACTGTGCGCTGAGACGTACGTCTTTTTCGATGCGATTGAGCGCGTCTTGAGATCCGTATACTAGACTGTTGTAGTCACGTGTCGCTAAGATATCGCCAACCATCGAAACCATCAGCGCAACGAAGCCGCCAATAGCAAGCAAAACGATTGGTGCAATGACCAACATCTCTATAAGGGTAAAGCCAGCAGAGGCGTGTTTATTGTGCTGTGGCATATACTGTATGGGTTACCTGTTTTTGAGGGGTATCGGTTCCGTAGGAAAGCGTGACGCTGACGGACGAGACGGATGAAGTGGTGCCATATGGGCAGCTAATAGTCGTTACCATCGCGGAACTAATAAGTCCGCTATTGGCTGGCATGGGTGTTGACGGGGTGCTGGTGGTGCACGGATTGGTGACCGTCGGGGCTGTTGCGCGAAGTTGCGCATAGGCAATCGAACTTGCCTGCGTTCGCAGGCGAACATCACGGCCATCTCGCACGGCGACACCGTACAATTGATAGCCAGCCCCAATAAAGGCGACACCGATAAAAAGCGTAATCAAAAGTTCAATTGCCGAGAAGCCAGATTGTGACAAGTGTGTCATTATTGATTCCTACTTGTCATCATTTGCACGCTCGCACCAGATTTTTCGGGCAGATAGTAGAGATTGAATTTACGGCAATTGCCCAGGGTTGCACACAATGCACCCGAGCTATCGATTGGCTGGTAGACGTAGGTTGTCGTGGTTGGTTGCGGTGCTACGCCGACGCCAGTCTGCGTGTTGTTTGTGGCCGGGACGATACTGAACGTTGGTGCGCTGACGCCAGGCGCACGCAAATTTTTGAGATCAAAATCAGTAAACCATGTCGTAATATCCGTCGACGTACTAACGGCGGAAGTTGGTGGATACGCTCCTTTGTATTCTGGATGCGCGGTCGTGCCGTTGTTGTAGAGTGTTTCGAGAAAGATGGTTACATCGCTGGTATCCGTTTGACGCTTTTCGTCACGGCCTGTAATTTCGGTACTGATGAGATTAACAACACCCAACGTCAAGAGGATAGCCATGATAGCCATAGTGATAATAAGCTCAACAATCGTAAAGCCGGCGGCGCGATAGTTCATACTCTATAGCATAAGAGGTTTTAGTATTCCTGACAAGATGATTTATATCTCAAGTGGCTCTTGTTCGATGGCAATGCGGAACTTATCACGAATTGCGCCAATAATTTCATCGCGGGCGCTAGCGAGGTCGGCGTAACTGGTGGCTGATTCATTGATAAGTACGAGGGCATTTTTGTCATGAATATGCATGCCGTGTAATGTTTGACCCTTGAGGCCTGCTTGCTCAATCAGCCAGCCTGTTGGAATCTTAAAACGCCCATTCGGCATGTCATAGGTGGGGATATCAGGATAGTTGGCGCGCAGATCCGTGAGTTGCCAAGCTTCGACGATGGCATTTTTAAAGAACGAGCCAGTATTGGGCTGTATCTTAGGGTCGGGTAATTTATCAGCTCGAATGGCAATTACGGCATCGCGGATAACCTGGGGAGTAAACAGGGTGATGTTGTGTGCGGCAAGATATTGCTCGACGGCGGCGTAAAAAGGTGGCTGCGGGGCATTTTTGTAGAGTTTGATCGTAATGCTGGTGATGACATAGCGCCCGGTCGCCTCGCCGCGAAAGATGCTATCGCGGTAAGAAAAGCCGCAGTCGTTGCTTTGCAATGTGACGAAACTGTCGGTTTGACTGTCGTAGGCCTCGAGCGACAACAGAGTGTCGGCAATTTCTTGACCATACGCCCCGACGTTTTGAACCGGTGCGGCTCCGGCAGTGCCGGGAATGCCCGACATGGCTTCGATGCCTGTCAGGTGCATATCGACTGTGCGCTGGACGACACTATCCCATACTTCGCCGCCACCGATTTTGAGTGTCACATCACTCGGCTGGTCGTCAATGATATCAAAGCCGGTGATACGGTTGCGAATCACGATGCCGTTATAGCCTTCGTCGCGAACGATAATGTTACTGCCGCCGCCGAGTACGAAAATGGGTAAGTTTTGGCCTTTGGCGTTGCGGTAAATTTCGGCAATCTCTGCGGCCGAGCTAACATCGGTCATAAAGCGGGCGTTGCCACCCAGGCGCATGGTGGTGTGGTTTTTGAGAGGAATATTAGTGTGGATATTCATATTAGTGCCATTATAGCAGCTATAGAAAGAGACGCAGAATGTTTAATGCGTGCATCATACACCGCCGCGCTTTTTGCTATACTAGGTTATATGGACCAACAGCACACAGAGAAAGTTACCCAGCTTCAGCAGCAAATAAGCGAGTATTACGACCGCCAGGTTCCTTTTCGTGTGTATCATGGTAGTACTAATTCGACTCGAATATTGACGTTTAAACGCAGTGAAATGGTCGATACGAGCGACATGGGTCGTGTGTTGTCTATTGATACTAAGAGAAACGTCGCAATCGTCGAACCCAACGTGTCGATGGACAAACTGGTGAAGCAGACGTTGAAATACGGCCTCGTCCCACCTGTCGTCCCGGAATTTCCCGGCATAACAATCGGAGGTGCAATCCAGGGTGCAGGCGCCGAGACCACTTCTCATAAATGGGGTTGCGTCAGTCAAACGGTCAACTGGATGGAGTATATTCTCGGCGACGGTTCACTCATCAAGGCGTCGCCGACAGAGAATGCGGACCTCTTTTACGGGTCGGCTGGGTCATGTGGCTCACTCGGCCTGATCACGGCAGCTGAGATTACTCTCATCCCGGCTCGGAAATACGTCAACATCACCCATTACCAGATTGGTAGCTTTCAAGAGGGTGTCGATCTCATGCAAATGTACGCCGATATGAAATGTGATTTTATTGAGTGGATTATGTTCAGTAAGGATCACGGTGCCATCGTGATAGGTACTATGTCAGATGAGATTCAGGGGAGACTGCGGCGGTTTAGCCGACCATATGACCCTTGGTATTATCTATATATCAAAGGTATTGCAGGTGCAGGCCAACAGGTAACCGATACCGTTCCTTTAAAAGATTACCTCTTCCGCTTTAACCGTGGCGCCTTCTGGGCGGCAGAATTAGCATTTGAGCAATCGGGTTTCCCTTTTAATGCCGTGACTCGCTTCATCCTCGATCCCTTCCTGCGGACCAGGAAACTATACCAGGCACTCCAAGAAAGCGCTGCCAGCCAAGCATACATCTGCCAAGATCTCGTCTTACCTAAGGAGACAGTGGTCGCCTTTCTTGACTACATCGATCAGGAATTGAATATCTATCCAATTGGAGGTTGTCCGATTAAGCCCGAGCCTCGTTCGCCACTCCAGTGTAACGGCATCACGTCCGACATTGTCTTTAATATTGGCGTCTACGGTCTCCGGGTTGAACCATACGATAAATTCGTCGAAGTGAATAGAAGTATTGAGAAGAAAACGAGTGAACTCGGTGGCAAGAAATGGTTTTATGCCCATAATTTCTATTCGGAATCAGAATTCTGGAATATTTATGACAAGCAGTGGTACGTTCAACTACGTGAAAAATATCGTGCGACCACCTTGCCTGATATCTTTGCCAGAACTCGCGTGACGCAGAAGTTTAACGTCAATAAAAAGCGCGGTATCCTCAAGACAATGCTTGGGCTCGCAAGGTTGCGTATCGGGGACTAAGCCTCAGCGAGGCCGCTGATGAAGGGGCTATACCAGTAGCGGGTGCATACTCCAGCATGATGGATTTGGTCGAATCTGACGCATACGCTACTATGAGGACACATGAGCCGTATAAATACTTTTAATAGTCAGACATCACGCGCACTATGACCGGACGCACACACGACGTCGCAGCGATTACCGCTCTCGGAGCGCTCTTTTTCTTTACAATCGGGCCAGCAACAACTATTACACTCTCGACCATCCTTGTCAGCATCCTCGCCAATCAAGTTGGCGGGATTGCTCCTGATATCGATCAGCCGACTGCACCATTTTGGCATAATTTGCCAATCGGTGGGCCAATCGGCCGAATCGTCGATAAGTTACTCGGCGGCCACCGCTTCATCACCCACTCATTACTTGGCGTGGTCTTATTCGGGCTCCTCGCACGCCTCACGCTGACCGTGCTACAACCGCTCATCCCGTCTGTAAATATGATACTGGTTTGGCTGGCCTTCATGATTGGACTACTGTCTCATCTGATAATGGATACATTCACCAAAGAAGGTGTGCCGTGGCTCTTACCTCTACCAATTAAATTTGGCATTCCGCCACTACGACGCCTCCGCATCACAACCGGTAAGTTTGTTGAAAATATTATTATTTTACCAGGTCTGGTTGCTCTCAATGTCTTGTTTTATACCACACATTATGACGCCGTCCTCGCTATCATTCACCGTCACATTCAGTAACCGTCGCATATGTTGATCTCACATTCAGGGTGAAAAAATGACCAAGAAAAAGACTCATCTTTCGATGAGTCTTTTTCTTGGTACACCCGGCTAGATTCGAACTAGCGACACCTGGTTCCGAAGACCAGTGCTCTAATCCGCTGAGCTACGGGTGCATACCGTGTCTTATTATACCATGCATATTTACAAATCACCTCTGATTTGTTATAGTCTTTAGAGTTGTGGGCCAGTAGCTCAGCTGGTTAGAGCACCTGCCTCTTAAGCAGGGTGTCGTGAGTTCAAGTCTCACCTGGCTCACCAAATAAAGAACATCGACATTTTCGCTACCGGTCGGTGTTTTTTATTTGGTTACAGTTTTCTCTCAGGTAAGCTCTTTATTATTAGGGTACAAGGTGTAACGGAGGAGGGTACTATGGTAAAGGCGCTGGGTCTATCAAGGGTCGCATCAATCGTATCATTAGTGCTGGGGCTGTGGCTCCTACTATCCCCGGGTATTTTGGGTTATCATTTGTTTGAAGCGGCGGCCCAGCAGATTATCATCGGTATCATTATTGTGATGGTGGCGGGCGCTCGGCTATCACTACCAGCGATTCATTGGCCTAGCTGGATTAACGTTCTTATGAGTCTTGAATTGATGGTGATTCCGCTCAACGTCGGAGTGATTAATAGCGGCGCGATGCACTGGAATACAACCATCGTGGGCTTTGTGCTGCTCGCCCTGTCGCTGTGGAGTGCAAGTCGTCAATTATTGGCGTCTCATCGGCCTAGCTTACATCACTAGCCACACGTAAAAGGAGCGGCGAACCGCTCCTTGAAGGTAACATTCAGTCAACTATCTAGATGTTCGCGGCAGGCGGAACGAAGGGCACCTCTGTAGCACTGCTCGGGGCGGTCCCAGTAGCCGAAGGTGTGCCTGGAGTATTCCAGCGTGATTGATCAAACGCCAGCCAAATATACCAAACGAGTGGCAGAAAAATCGCCAAAAGGACAAATGCGCCAGACTTGCCAAGTTTTAGGCCAATGTTGTACATGGCGATGTAAAGAAATACGAGGGCGACAATGTTCACCACAGGAACGAACAGGAGTACCGTCCACCAGCCCGCTTGACCGCCAAGTTCGAGTGTTACCCAGGTACTGTAAACGGGCACCCACCCTTTCCAACTAGCGACGCCAGCTTTTTTGAAGATGCGGCTCAAAAAGAAGGCAACAAGTACGTAGGCAATAAGGCTAGCGATGATGCAAAAAAGTGCGAGCGTCACCATAAAGGCAGCGACCGCTGTTTGGTCGACGTTTGTTGACGAGTACGAATAATTGTAGCCTGTTGTTGCAAGTAGAGATAGTAAGCTCACTGTGCGCCCTCCATAGTATTATCTTTGTTCGTAGTGTAGCACAGATGATAGAATGGAATGAGATGACACGATTACTCAATGGTTCAGAATTAGCAAGTTACGTCGAGGAGCGCCAGGCGAGACAAGTACGCGCCCTACGCCAGGCGGAACATATCTTCCCGAAACTAGTGATTATTAAAAGTAGGGCCGCCTCGCCGGTGATCGACGCCTATATCCGAATGAAACGAGCCTACGGCGACGATATTTTGATTGAAACGGCGGTCGAAACGCTCGATGAGGCCGATATGCCGGCGGCAATTGAGCGCCTGAACGCCGACCCGGCCGTCCATGGTATTATTGTGCAGCTTCCGCTCGATACCCCTGAAAAAACTGATGCAATTGTCGGCTTGATTGCGCCCGCCAAGGACGTTGACGGTTTGGCTAGCAGCGAAATGTTTGATAGTGCCACAGCCACAGCCATTAACTGGCTACTTGTCGGTTATAATGTCGACTTAAAAGGCAAAAAGATTGTGTTGGTTGGTAACGGCCGTCTGGTCGGCGCACCGCTGGCACGCATGTGGCAAAAAAGTGGTTTTTCGGTGAAAGTTCTCGACGATACGACCGAAAATTTGCAGGCTGAACTGCGCGACGCTGAAGTAATTGTCTCTGCGACTGGGGTCCCGCATCTTTTGACGAGTGATATGATTCCGATTGGTGCGGTTGTGGTTGACGCCGGCACGGCCAGCGAAAACGGGGTTATCAAGGGCGATGTCACGCCTGATGTGCGGCAGCGGAGCGATGTCACAATTACGCCAGAAAAAGGTGGTGTCGGTCCCTTAACGATTGCCGCTCTTTTTGACCACGTGATTCAAGCGGCCAGCAGAAAACTATAGATTAAGCGCTTCTTTGACACGAGCGACCACTTGGCGCGGTGTCAGTTCGGCCTTGACGATATAGCTGTGAATCCCCAGACGACGGAGCGTCTTGGGAGCTTCTTCTTCACCGAGGTTGGTGAGAATAATAACCGGGATAGTTTTGCCCCATTCATGCGTGCGAATTTCGCCTAGTGCCTCAGCGCCGCCCATGTGGGGCATCTGGAGGTCCATCAAAATAATATCAGGGGTAAACGACTCGACGAGTGCAACGCCACGCTTACCATTATCGGCAAGCTGTACGTCAAAGCCGTCTGCTTCGAACTTCATGCGGTACATTTGGCTAATAACTGGGTCGTCTTCGATGATAGCAATCTTGGTCATGTCCCAATTGTAGCACAGCAATACTGTCGGGATTATGAAATGATATGATACAGTAACACCTATGAATGAATACATAGAGACATCGTCGTTGCCTCATTATTCCTCCGTGGATGAGACCGATGACGCCCCTAGTCTTACCCTGCCATCCGAAATTATGAGTTCGTCCGACCCGACGTATGGATCGAGGGTCCGTCGAATTGCTCAAGCAATACATACTGAAGTGTATCTAGCGAATAGGTTTATTTCAGAAGATCAACTTGATCCTGAAGGCGTTTTTATTGATGAATACAGTAGTCGCTCGGACTACGTGGTATCTGAAAAGGACAATCGTCGTTCGGCTTGTCGTTATATTCACGCCAGCAAAAAGGGTGGTATCCTTTCACTGCCAACGGCGCAACATTTTTCAGTTAATCCACAGATTATCAAAGAAGCAGCAGGTATTCATCGGCTATCTGATTTAAAACCTCGTGAAGTGATCGAAGTCTCTGGCTTGGCATCGGTACGCCTTGATGGTGAGACGGAGTATTCTAGCCAGTCAAGTAAACTCGACGCAACGCGACTGTTATACGCGTCAATTCTCCGCCATTCGCTTGATGGAGGACACAAGCTTTGGCTACTTAACACAGACAAGTATTTATTGCGTTCACTCGAGCTGTTGATTGGCAAGGAGCAGATTCATCGACTAGGCGAAGAAGCTGAGTATATGGGTCCTCCAACAATTCCCGTAGCTATTAATCCTCAAGATGTGGTAAGGGCGGCGTTTGCTGATACGACAAATTTTGGTGTCATGAAACAGCAGTATCTTCGCGAGGAGTTACCAGGGGTAAGTACGAAGTACCTCTCAAACGAGACAAAAGCGGTACTCATAGAGAATAACATTGAACTCAATGAAGAGAGCAAGATGAAACGGTTGCTGACAAATCGTCGAGTGCTTGCCTATACTGCAATTATTGGTTATTCATCATTGCGGGCATTACCCACGGCAGGAGTAGAAGAATTTCATGGGAGCGTGCCACTCCTATGGGGGATAGATGTAGGCACGGCCGTTCCGTATACTTGGGGCTTAATTGAGACAGTTGCCGCAAAAAAGATATCTCGTCGTGTTGCTGGCGGTGCGGTCGCGGCTGGTAGCTTTGTTGCGCCGTATGCCTATTTTTGGGCTGAGGGACAGGACTATCCCCCCTACATTAATGCGATTGCCGGGGGACTTATCGGCCTTGCGACGACACTAGAAATCTCAAAAGTACGAAGAGATACCAAAATCGCCCGTTCCCTCCAAGCGACGCCCTAGCACGACGCGTAATTCGTCGCATTATTTCTCTTGGTTAGCTGTTATACTATGCTTATGCTATACGAGCTTCCGCTTCTCGTTATCACTAATGTTGTTGCTATTGTCATGGCACTTATTATTATCTTTGCACGCTCTGTTCAGCGCTCGCAGCGTGCTAGTCTCGTCGTAACGATTATCAGTCTTCTTATATGGCAAGATATAATTTTTATCGCAGACCATGCGACGCGGCAGCTGCTACTCCTTAATACACTACTTTTTATTTGGCCAACGGTGGCGATTATCAGTTTCTATATCTTTCTCCGTGTCTTTAATTCAAAACAAGAATTAAAAAACGAGCATCGAAAAGCAAGGCAGTACCTCATAGCGACGTTTGTTGGTGGTGTTGCGTTGCAGCTAGGTGCGGTTGCATCGAGCAAGATTTTTAATGCAGTCACGCTTAATATGAATGGCGTGTACGATTTTGAGAGAGGGTACGCCTATTCTATTTATATTGTTGGCCTGAGCATCACGCTTATTGGCGTGGCGGTTCGTTTGATTATGACTATAGCAACCACACGTAAGAATACAAAAGAGCGTCAAGCGCTGAAGGGAGTGCTTTATACGGTGTGCCTTGCGAGTGTGTGTGGGCTTTGGTTCAATGCTTTTATTCCAGCGGTGACAGGCAGTCAATACTTCATTGGGCTTGGTGTTGCGACGGTTGATATTTTTGCGATTGGTTTTACGCTGAGTGTTGTCAGCGGTCGCTTACTTGATATTAAACTGTACGCAATTCGAAGTGTTGCGTACGTGCTTGCACTCGCTACTCTTGCTGCACTATACACTACTCTTGCATATGTGGTGTCGCGATGGCTGGAAGGATCAGCGGTCACATTCGCTGACCAGTCGACGCTCAATATGATCCTTGCCTTGCTTTTAGCGCTCGCATTCCAACCGGCAAAACATTTTTTTGATAAGCTAACGGGCCGCGTTTTCTATCGTGACAACTACAATACCGACGATTTTTTTGCACGCATTAATAGGGAATTGAATACAACGACGGATTTGCGCAGTTTATTGCAACGGGCAGCCACGGAAATTGGTGAAACGGTCAAGGCTGAGCAGAGCTTCTTTTTTGTTCGCTACGGTGAGGGGCGATTTATGATGGCGGGTACCAAGCAGCATCATCGCCTGCCGCTGAGTGAAATGGCGCGGCTCGATGGCTATGTGAGCGAGTCGAAACATCAGGTTATCGTTGCGGATATGCTGAGCGAAGCGGACCCACTAGCGCAGATATTAAGCAAACATAACCTAGGGGTTACTCTACCGTTGAAAATGAGTGACGGCTCTGTCGGCTATCTTTTCCTCGGTACGCCGCTCAGCCGCAGCTACACACGGCGCGATATTCGCCTGCTTGAGACAATCGCCGACGAGTTGGTGATTGCGATTCAAAACGCCCTGTCTATTCAGGATGTCGAAGAAATTAACCTGACGCTACAGCAACGTATCGAAGACGCCACCAAAGAGCTCCGCCGTTCGAACGCCCAGCTTCAGCGGCTCGATACCGCCAAAGACGAGTTTATCAGCATGGCCTCGCATCAGTTACGGACACCGCTGACGAGTGTGAAAGGCTATATTAGCATGGTGCTTGAAGGTGATGCTGGTAAGATTACTGACATGCAACACAAATTGCTGTCCGAGGCCTTCGTCAGCAGTGAGCGCATGGTGCACCTCATCAGCGACTTCTTGAACGTGTCGCGCCTGCAGACAGGCAAGTTTATGCTGGAGCAACACGAGGTGGACCTGGCCAAGGTGACCGCCCAAGAAGTTGACGGATTGCAAACCATCGCCAAATCGCATGATCTCAAGCTGAAGTTTCGAGCCGGCGCGCGGCTGCCTATTTTGTACATCGACGAAAGTAAAATTCGCCAAGTGATTATGAATTTTGTCGACAACGCGATTTACTATTCGCGCGAATTTACGACAATTACCATCTCTCTGAACGTTGATGCCGGCGACATACTCCTCCAGGTGCACGATACCGGAATTGGCGTACCCGCAGCCGAGCAACTCCATCTCTTTACGAAGTTCTTCCGCGCTACCAACGCTCGCAAGCAGCGCCCAGACGGCACGGGTGTCGGGCTATTTTTGGCCAAGAAGGTGATTGTCGCTCATGGCGGCAGTATGGTGTTTCATTCGGTTGAGGGTGAAGGCAGTACGTTCGGGTTTCGACTACCGATCAAGAAATTGCAATCAGCTCCCGCTCACCAAGCGGATGACCTGTAAGATAATAATCACCAGAGCGATAACCACAAGACTAGCGATAATGATTGGCCGCGCAACGCGCTTTTTCTCAAACCACCATTGGCCGATTTTACTACGGTTGGCCGCGGCGACGCGCGTGACGATTGGTTGAGTGATAACCGCGTCTTTACCGCGGTATACTTTGTTGCGTTTTTTCTTTACTTTTGCCATAGATACCCTTAGTATACCAAAAAACCACCCCGGCCGAAAGGCGAGGGTGGTTCTATGTGGTGAAACTGACATATCAGTTAAAGGGGTGAGCGGTCAGTCTCTTATTAGCCAAGTGTTTTGCGGCTAGCTACGTAGTAACTAATAGCTGCAATCAGTGAGCCGGCACCAACGAGGGTAAGGATATTATCACTTGCGCCCGTGTGTGGTAACTCAGTAACAGGTGGTGTCGTCGTACAGTCGTTAAGGTTCTTTGAGTACTTTGCGCTGTTAAAATCAGATTTGTTAATCGTGATGATCTTGTTCGTTGCAAGTTCACAGACCTGGATGGTCACTGGTGGGGTACAGGTTCGGCTTGTCGATACATCGGCAGTATCTTTCTTATTACCGTTGTCGGTTTCAGCAACTATCGTATTGGTAAACGTACTTACTTGGTTACAGGTGAGTGCTGATTCGGCAGGTACGGTCGCAGAGAAACGGATATATGCGTTTGCCCCTGGATTGTAATTGCCGATGTTGATGCCACCTTTTGTGACATTGTCGGATACGGTTTTACCATTTGGATTCGCAGCGTTAACGAGCAATGTGCTGCCAGCAACGTAGCTGAGGCCAGTTGGTAGTGTATCGTTCAAGATAACGTTATTTTGAGTTGTTGTACCGGTGTTGGTATAAGCAATCTTATACTCAACAGTTTTGCCTGGTTTTACGTCAATCGACTTCTTCCAGTCGGCAGTACCTTGTTCACGAACTTGCTTGGTGACGGTGAAGTTTGGCTGAGCGGCAACGAACTTAAATGTTACATAGCCAGCGTAGTTGTTACAGCCGGGAACAACACCATCAAGCTTGTCGTAGCCGAGTGGCACGCCACTAGTAATGATATTGTCTGACAGGGCTGAGCCATTACTCGCACCACCGTTATAGATGTGAGCAGAATTAGCAACGTAACGGAGAGCAACAGGACTGCCGTTAGCGCTTGTCATAGTGACGTCGGCGTATACTTCTGATGGTGATGCATTCGCAGCACCAACATACGCAGTTGCTTTTGTGTTGCCTGTGACAGTCGCAGGGAGGGCGCTACGCATGTAGGCGCCAGTTGCAACGCCACGGTAACCATGGGCGGCATCATTTAAGTTTGAGGCTGCGTTATTGTGGTAGTAGACATACATTTCATATGTTTTACCGGCCACAAGCGAAGCACTCGTGCTATAGCTGCTGTTTGGTGCGTCGGCTTCTTTAATTTGAACGAATTGTCGTTCGTCGCCATAGGCTGGGTTATTAGTAATGCTGTTAAATACAACATGATCAGCAGGCTGTTCAATTGTATACGTGGTACGGCTAGGGCCCCAGGCAAACAAAGCTGCCGGAACAATAACTGCTGCAGCAATCATCAGAATAGATGCACTGAGCTTTGGTACACGCGTAAGAGCGGCAAATAGTTTTTTCATCTCGCATTCTCCTCCCTTGGTACGCTCCACGCGTCAAGGATTTATTGGATCTTTTTACATTATAGCATATTATTTACAAAATGTAAATAGTTATGCTTATTATCTTAATTTCACATGTGCTTGTCATAGATTGTTAATGTATACACATCGGACAAATCAGATTATTACAGAATAGGTAGGTGTGATTCACGAGTGTTGCGGAGTTAAACTCACACAACACTCGAGGTATCGCACATAAACCGGGGTAAGCGCTCACCTGAATAAACAGGCGGTAAGTCACAAAGTGACGGGTGCGATCTATCGCACAGCTCCCCCGATCCATATGTCGAGGCAAACGCGGGAAGGTTTACACCTTTACGCATTTGGTACTACAAAAAGCAAAAAACTTGTCGGCCTATCCGTTGCTGGCCGGAGCCGTCACGGTGGCCATCACGGGAGCGCCCGCTGCGGTTGTTATTGCGGTGGGTGCGGACGTGGGTGCCGACTGAGCGGCGGCGCTGGTGCTCGTAACGACGTGCGTTGCGGCTGGAGCTGGGGTTGCTACCTGTTGGGTGGCAACTTGAGCTACTGGGGCAACGGCAACCTGAGCCTGAGCTCGGGCTGCTTGGGTCGCGGCAACAGCTGCCGCTTCCTGTGCTGCCTG
>DHJF01000037.1:0-517 GCA_002404195.1 Candidatus Saccharibacteria bacterium UBA4727
CACTTGCGTATCAAGGTTACGGTGAGGGTATGGACCTGAGTATTATTACGGCAACGACTAGTGCGTTTACCAGCAAGCGCTACATGTCACCAGATATTGGGATTGCCCTTACTCTTGATAATATCGAGACATGCCAACAGCGCGTGGCGGTTCGCGGTGAATTAGAACACCCCGATACCTTCGAGTCAAAAGACGACGCTTTTCAACGCCGCGTTCAAGATGGCTACATACAAGTTGCCAAGCGCTATGAATTACCAACTATCAACGCATCTCAATCAATCGAGGCAGTAATGCAAGAAATCATCCAGCACATCAAGTTAGCCGATTAGCTTCATCTTCTATCTGTCGCTCCCTGTCGAGATCATCTTCTTCCTTAAGAAGCGCTAGGGGAGGTACATCAAGAGAAGTATTTGATTACGTTAAACCGGTTTTGTTTGATCGACTATAAGCTTATCGCGTGACTATCTATCAAAATTGCCGACAGACAAATACGGCGACCCGTCATCCGCCAGATGTA
>DHJF01000037.1:555-1975 GCA_002404195.1 Candidatus Saccharibacteria bacterium UBA4727
TATGTTATTGATTATATCGTCAAACATACCACTAACTGCAACACCACCAAACTTTTTCGCCTTGTGAATACGCTGTTCAGTGATGTGTTTACGCAGTGACTCTGACTCAGCCGGGTTCTGGGCCTTCTCGTGTGCCAATAGCGCATCGCGCGTAGCAATCTCCTCGAGGCGTTTTTTATTTACCGTGTAAAAGGTGATTGATTGATCGTACAGATACTCAATCGAGCGTTCATTCAGGAGAGGGTTTGCCTCAGCAAAGTCGGCCCATACCTGAGACACTTGACGCATCCATTCCTCGGGGCCAAGCTCTACGACGTCAAACGAGCGAAGTTTCTTGGCAGCCTCCGGCTCATAGCGAGCAAACCACTCAAGGTCAAGCACGTAGGAGTGGCGTTCTAGTACTCTGGTGTCGTCCTGCGGCATCACAACGCAATCCTCTTTACTAGTGATAAACAGAAAGTACGGTTCATGACCGCTATGCTTGATGAGATCTTGCAAGGTAATCACGTCTGAACCGCGAACCTTCCAACGCGTCTGTGTATCGGGTATATACGAGGTGTTGTCCATTTCGTAACATACCTCGATAATTTCATTTCGTTTTTCACGACACTGTTCGGTATTACGCAAGTACGCATTGGTTGTGCGCGCAATCTCATTTGAGCCCATCTTAACATCTCGCTGGAAGAAAAGCGCATCGCGAATACCAGCTGCGCTAATCATCGACTGGTCGCGACGCTCACGAACCTCTAGTGGTAACTGCGCGTATGGGGTGTGGTCGAGGCGAGACTCATAGGCCTGAGCATTACGGTCTTGGCGAACATGAAAGCGGTTACCATACACTGTCGCCATGTACTCCGCGGAAAGGGGATTAACATCCGACGGGCAGCTCTCTATGATACGATCAACCAACCGTTCGCAAACGACGGCTTGTTCGGGCAGGTTTCTTAGGGGTGTATGGCCCCACTCAAGGGCGCGCTCAATAAACACTTCGCTATCAAATAGAGTCAGTGATTGAGTATTAGTTTCTTCGCGGGGAAGAGGGTCTTCGTGATCCGTCATTATCGTCTAATATTATATCATTTTATTTTCTTGTTGTCATGTCTGTAAATTAAAAGTGGGGATGGTCGGCGAGTAGCCGGCCATCCCCGTTATTCCCCCTACTTCATGAATGGCGCGGACTTCAGCAATGCAAGCTGCTCTGCTGTTGCGTTCGCTCCAAACCACTGCTTGAGCTGAACGCCGACCTCTTCAACGGGAGTCCACGTTGCTTCGCTGTAAGCAACACGCTCCTGTTGGCAGTAACTGCGCGAAGTTGATCGGTCCAAAATCTCCTGCGCCAGCTTCGGAATGGAAACGGCGGGTTCATTATGTGACATATGTCGTCCTGACTTTCGGGGAATAGACATGGAGGATTTTCCAT
>DHJF01000037.1:2140-12051 GCA_002404195.1 Candidatus Saccharibacteria bacterium UBA4727
TCCATAGCCTATCATTTTATTATAGCATAATTACTACTTATAAGCAATATGAGCACCTTTTCACGATGTAATATTGACATTTTCACGCCGCATCTGCTATACTCCAGGTAGACATTACCAGAGACAGTAGCTGTGCTTAGCACTTAATTCGCTACCGAGGATGTAAACAAACATTTTCATGTAAGTCTTTGGTAGTGCGAGAATCAAAGACTTTTTTGTTTTCTGCAGGTTTACCAGCGATACAATCAAGTTTCTCTCATTACCAGTACGTTAACAACTTGGTCGAATACAATACAAACCATTGTGAAAGGATTTTTCATGGCAATTACCCGTGCGAAAAAAGACACTTTGGTTGCAGAGATTAGTGACGCTCTACAAACTGCCAAGATGACTGTGTTTGCACAGTATCAAGGCATTAGTGTGGCAGATATTCAAGAACTTCGTCGCGCAGCCCGCGAGGCGAACGTTACGATTAAAGTCGTTAAAAACCGTTTGGTTCGTGTTGCGTTGGCGTCAAATGACACCTACAAAAGCACCGACACATCGGCTTTAACTGGCCAATTAATCTACGCGATGAGTAGCGTTGATGAAGTTGCTCCAGCACAAGTTTTGGATGCGTTTGCAAAAACACACCCAGCACTTCAACTTGCTGGTGCATTTTCGGGTGAAGGCCTTGCGCTTTCAGCTGCTGAAGTTCAGGCGCTTGCAGGTCTTCCTAGCAAGGACCAACTTATCGGACAAGTGGTGGCGCAATTGCTTTCACCAGTTCACGATATCACCAATGCACTATCTGGCAACTTGCACGCCCTCCTAGACGGCGTCAGTGCCAAAGCAACCAATTAATATTTAGACAATTTATAAAGGAGCTATCATGGCTGACATTAAAAAACTAGCAGAAGAGCTTGTAAAGCTGACTGTACTTGAGGTCAACGACCTTAAAACCCTACTTAAAGACGAATACGGCATCGAGCCAGCTGCTGCAGCTGTTGCTGTTGCCGGTCCTGCTGCTGCATCTGCAGACGCAGAAGACGAAAAATCAGAATTCACCGTTACTTTGACTGACGCTGGCGCTTCTAAAGTTGCTGTCATCAAAGCTGTAAAAGAAATCACTGGCCTTGGTCTTGGTGAAGCAAAAGCTATCGTTGACGGCGTGCCTGCACCTGTTAAAGAAAAAGTTTCAAAAGATGACGCTGCAGCTATTAAGAAGCAGCTCGAAGAAGCTGGCGCAACTGTAGAACTTAGCTAATCAATCGCTGGACTTGTCCAGCACGCAATTATTCGACTAGTTGTTAACCAATCGTCAAAAACCGCTCTTATACCAGAGCGGTTTTTGATTGCAAGAACAAAATTGACAACGTTTTGAAATCGACCCCTAAAAACACTGTGGAAAAGGGACGTAGCGAATCCTACATTACTGTATTTCGCCTCTGTTTCCGTTCTACGGTTACGGTGATGGAAAGTTTAAGCACATCTACCGCACGAAAGAAGCGAGACTGAACCCACGCTGTTACCCACTAATATTTGACAACAGTGTGATCAACTGTTATATATAGGGGTGATACTACTACAAAAATAGACAAAAGGAAATTGCGAGTTACCATGTCTGAATTACCAGAAAAACAAGTGAAACGGCTTCGTTCACTCATTCAAGAAGCCGAAACAAACCTAGCTGCCGCAAAAGAGCTGCTTATTAGCATCATCGGTGACGACGGTACTGTTTTCACCCCAAAAAACAGCCAAGAAGACGTCAGTGGCAAAATCATCGAAGGTGTCTTTGATGGCCAAATCATGATGGGACCAGACGGCAAAAGCTATCCAGTACCTGCCAACTACGCCAGTAAATCAAAATTAGTTGAAGGTGATATCTTAAAACTAACGATTGCCGACGATGGCAGCTTCATTTACAAGCAAATCGGTCCAATCGAACGCCGCCAGATCATTGGTACGCTCGTGCAACACGACGGTGCCTACTATGTCGAAGCGAACGGGCACGAATACCGTATTCTGCTTGCCAGCGTGACCTACTTCCATATTGCGATTGGCGACCAAGTCACCATCATCGTGCCAGAAGATAACCCAGAAGCTACCTGGGCCGCTGTCGAAGCCGCACTATAGACTTCGTTGTTTGACTATACATAAGCGTTCTACGGAGCGCTTATTTTAGAGAAAAAACAACAACAGTCAAACCCGCTCAAACAGCGTATAGTAGTGAAAGAAGAAGTGAGGGGAGATACTAGTGTCGCGTGCACTCTACCGAAAATACCGCAGTAAATCGCTCGATGAAATCGTAGGCCAAGGCCACGTTACCAACGTCTTAAAACGCTCCCTCGAAAAAGGGCGGATTGCTCACGCCTATCTTTTGAATGGCCCGCGTGGAACTGGAAAAACTTCCATCGCTCGTATTTTAGCCTACGAAATCAACAAATTGCCGTACGACGAAGATGCCACCAATTTAGATATTATTGAAATTGATGCCGCTAGTAATAACGGCGTTGAAGATGTGCGTGACCTGCGCGAAAAAGTCCAGATCGCTCCCGTGTCAGCTAGCAAAAAAATCTACATCATCGACGAAGTGCACATGCTCTCAAAAGCCGCCTTTAACGCACTCCTCAAGACACTTGAAGAACCGCCAGAACACGCCGTTTTTATTCTCGCCACGACCGACCCCGATAAACTACCCCCGACGATCGTGAGCCGCACGCAACAATTTACGCTTCGTGCCATTGCGCCACGCGACGCCATGACCCATTTACGTACGATTGCGACGGCAGAAAAAATTGCCATCGATGACGACGCGCTCGCTATTATCGTTGCTCGTGGTGATGGTAGTTTTCGCGATAGCATCAGTTTACTCGATCAGCTAAGTAGTATTGCCGATGCCAAGCAAACCATTACCAGCGAGCTTGTCGAACAAGCACTCGGTCTGGCCTCGAACGTTGTCGTCGTAAAACTGCTCGATGCCTACGAGGCAAAAGATCTTCAAGCTATCGTTTCACTGCTCGACGAAAGTGAGAATAGCGGCGTCCAAAGTAACGTCCTGACATCACAACTTATTGCGGCCGTGCGTCAAACGCTCAGTCAAAAGCCGCAATTTATTTCGCTGCTCGACCAGTTACTTGAGGTGAATAAATCATCACAGCCAGCCGTTAAATTACTGACTATTCTGGCAGCGCATGCCGCGCCAAAACCGAAAGTCGCTGCACTCAGCGCACCAGTCATGGAAGTCAGTGCGCCAATTGCCGAGCTTGAGCGACAGGCAACAAAACAGAAGCCGGTGATGCCAGCATCTATAACAACAGACAGCGCATCCTCGCCTACGCCAGCGCGGGTGGCGGCTGGTGGGGCAGCGCCCGAAATTGTTTTGAGTAAGGCTCAAAAAATTTCAGGAGCAAACCAACCGACGGGACCCGCAGCCAATGAGCTACGTAAAACTACCGTCGGTAGTTTTGACGACGCGAACAGTAAGAAGACCGGCGCGCAGAGTGGCGAACCAATCAGCGCATCACCTCACGTATCCACCCCCCCGAATCTCGCCGCTCTCGACTGGCCAGCACTCGTCGAATATTGCCGTCAGCACTTTCTTGCCATTCATAGTGTTATTTCAAAATGTAGCTACGATGTTCAGGGTGAAAAATTGGTCATTTATACCGTTAATGCGTTTTATAAAAAGAAATTGGACGACAGCAAATACCGCATTAATCTCTCAAAAGCATTGGTAGAAACAGGGGTTGGCGATGTCTTCATAGAGACAATCGGCGCACCGCCACCACCGAAAGATGAGACAGCCGCGGCCGTTGCTGCTATTATGGGTGGAGGAGAAGAGGTGAGCGTTAGCGAGTAATCGCATCTGCTCGAGGTGAATATGGCTACCAAACAAGTATCAACCGGCAAAGTGCCGCCACAGAATATCGACGCCGAGAAGAGTTTGCTCGGTGCTGTTTTGATTGACGAAGAAACGCTGGCTGATATTTCTGAGCATGTTTCGCCGAGGGATTTTTACGACAAACGTCACGGCGCTATCTTTGGCGGCATGATGCGCCTGTACGAACATCACAAGCCAGTCGATCTATTGACCCTGACCGACGAACTCAAGAAAAAAGACGAGCTTGAAATGATTGGTGGTTCGGCCTACTTGACCGACCTAACGAACTACGTACCAACCGCAGCCCACGCCGAAGCCTATGCTGAAATGGTCGCCCAAAAAGCCGTCCGCCGCCGCCTTATCAAAGCCAGTACTGAGATATCAGAAATGGGCTTTGACGAAGATACCACCACCCAGGAACTGCTCGGAAAAGCCGAGGCCGAACTATTCAGCGTGAGCGACCAGTCACTCAAACAAGACCTGGTGAGCATTGAAACAATTCTGACCGAAAGCTTTGATCGCCTCGAAGAACTACACCGCAATAAAGGTGCCCTGCGCGGTATTGCTACCGGCTACCGCGATCTTGATAATATGACCGCCGGCCTGCAACGCAGTGACCTGATTATCCTTGCCGCCCGTCCAGCCATGGGTAAGACAACACTGGTGACAAACCTGGCCTACAACGTAGCGACGATCGCCAAACAGCCGGTCTTATTCTTCAGCCTTGAGATGAGTAAAGAACAGCTGGTCGACCGTATGTTAGCCGACGCGTCCGGTGTTGACGCCTGGAATATCCGTACCGGTAACTTATCCGACGATGACTTTGGCAAACTGTCTGAGGCCATGGGCGAAATGGCTGAAGCGCCAATTTATATTGACGACACGCCGGGCGTAACCGTGCTCGAAATGCGCACCAAAGCCCGCCGTGCCGCGCACGATGCGCCACTCGGTTTGATTATCGTCGACTACTTGCAGCTGATGCAGGGAAGTGGCCGCGACAACGGCAACCGTGTCCAAGAGGTGAGTGAGATCTCACGTGGCCTCAAACTTATCGCCCGTGAACTTAATGTGCCAGTTATCGCCCTCAGTCAGCTGAGCCGTTCAGTCGAAACCCGTAGTCCACAAATTCCACAGCTCTCCGACCTGCGTGAATCGGGTTCCATCGAGCAGGACGCCGATATCGTGTCATTTATTTATCGCCCTGGCTACTACGAACCAGATAATCCTGAATTTGAGAATATTACCAAACTGATTATCGCCAAACACCGTAACGGGCCGACTGGCATTGTTGAGCTCTACTTCCACCCAGAACGCCTTCGCTTTATGTCGCTCGACAAACACCACGAGTAGGTGGCAGAAACGCCGTATCGACAAGCACTGTATCGTGATACAATTATAAGTACTTTATGCATAGAAAAGTAACGGACTATTTCCTCTATCGTTGGCGATTCATCGTTGGGTACAGTATTTTTGGGCTCGCGTTTGTCGGTCTCCTCGTCGTAGCTGGTCTATATATTCCGGGTGGACTCAGTCAAGCCGAAATGGGCTCAGTCGTCACGGCCAATGCTTTTTCACTCAAATCATTTGACCCGACACTCATCGTTAACTTGCCATACCATCTCCTGCAACGCGCCAGTCTTCATCTTTTTGGCATTTCGCCGTTCAGCATCAAACTGCCATCACTGGTACTTGGCGCACTCTCGGGCATTGGCATGTTATTACTCCTCCAGGCCTGGTTTTCCCGAAATGTCGCGGTTCTCACCTCTGTCTTGATTATTACGACAGGGCAATTCCTATTCGTCGCCCAAAACGGTGCTCCAGGCATCATGTATGTCTTTCTATCGGTTTGGCTGCTCGTCGCTGCGACAATGGTCTCTCGCGCCAAGCGCTACGTGGGCGCCTGGAAAATTGCGCTCCTGAGTGTTGCGGCCCTGAGTTTATACACGCCGCTCAGCGTCTATATTCTATTAGCCCTCGGTAGTGCAATCGTTCTCCACCCGCATCTTCGCTATCTTGTGCGCCAAGCGCTCAAAGCTCGACTAAAAGTGGTGATTGCTGTCGTTGCCGCGCTTATTGTGACCGCGCCTCTTGTTTATGCGGCTGTCTTGCATCCACAGGTACTCAATATCCTCCTAGGTGTTCCGGCCGAAAAAGTGCCCATCGTCGCGCACATTGTACAAATTCTCAAACAGTATTTTGATTTCCTCTCACCATCAAGTGGCGTCACTATGACTCCGATTTATAGCGTTGGTTCCATGATTCTCATTCTCCTTGGTATCATGCGACTACTCACGACCAACTACACTGCCCGCAGTTATATCATCAGCGCATGGGTCATCTTGCTCCTGCCAATTGTGATTATTAATCCGGCGAACACTTTCGTTGCGTTCGTACCAGCAGTCCTATTGCTTGCGATGGGCGTCGAGACACTTCTGAATAGCTGGTATCAGCTATTCCCGCGCAATCCCTATGCTCGTCTGGCGGGGTTGATTCCGTTAGTTATTTTAGTGGGCGGCCTGTTACTCTCCGGTGTCGACAGATACGTATATGGCTACTTGTACGACCCGCTGACGGCCGATAATTTTTCGAACGATCTCCGCTTAGTCAATAACCAGCTAGGAGCGAAAACACCCGTTCAACTCGTCGCCACGCCGCACGAACTTGCGTTCTATCAAGTCGTCGCCAAGTATCACCCAGGCACCACCGCCTCTACCATGGTTATGCAGCCAAGTCTAGCGATCGTCAGTCAAGCTGCCAATAAAAGCCTCGCGCTCGGCACCCCGTGGCGCATCATTACCGACGGTACAGCCGCAAACGCCGATCGTTTTTATATCTATAAAACTGACCAAAAATAAAGTATAATAGTAGCAACGAGAGAAGAATATGGGCTTGCTTATATTCTTCCGAGTGCGACCTATTACGAAGTATAATAGCGCAGTAAACCGACGGAGGAGAAACTATGGCTTTTGACCAAATGAAAATGTTGAATGAACTGCGCAAAGCGCAAAAAGATCTAAAGAAACAAAAAGTTGTTGTTTCAGCCGCTGATGACATGGTAGAAGTCACCATTAACGGCGAGTTAAAAATTGAAAATGTAAAAATCGACCCTAAGATGGTTGATCTCGATAATATCGAAGAACTCGAAAAGGCTATTCAAAACGCCGTTCGCGATGGCCTAGCCAAAGCTCAAGAAATCGCTGCCGAAAAAATGAAGCCTCTCATGGGCGGGCTCGGCAACCTAGGACTGTAGGGTATATTGTGACACAGCTTTTACCAGCCGCTTTGCTGCGGACTATCGACGAACTTGGGCGACTGCCCGGCGTTGGTGCCCGCACCGCCGAACGTTATGCGTATTATTTGCTGCGTGCCGACACGCACGCAACAGATAAGCTAGCCCGAGCAATTGCCGAGCTACACGCTGGCGTGAAAAGCTGTCCTGTGACATTCGCGCTAATTGATGCAGATGAGGATATATCCTCGCTTTACAGCGACCCGAACCGAGATAAGAAATTAGTCGCGGTTGTCGAAGAGCCCCTCGATATCATCGCTCTAGAGCGCACCGGCCAATTTAATGGCACGTACCACGTACTGGGCGGTGCAATTTCACCAATCGACGGCGTTGGACCGGAGCAGCTACATATCCCCGAGCTACTTACGCGCCTGACCGACGACGGCGTCGAGGAAATCATCATTGCCACCAACGCCAGCGTCGAAGGGGAGTCAACCGCACTATTTTTGCAACGCCATATTCAGGATGCCGGTATCGACATCAAGATGAGTCGCTTGGCACGTGGGTTACCGGTTGGCGTCGACCTCGAATACGCCGATCAAATCACCCTATCTCATGCCCTCGAAGGTCGCCGTATTTTTTAAGCGACAGGGGTGTTTTTCTATCGTGCGCCTCGCTTAGCGGCTTTTCTGCTACAATCATCGCGCGACGCGCGCTGTTGTACGTCCTCACTCGACGGAGCGAACAAGTTCCTTCCGCGCTCGCTTCGTAGTACAATAAAGAGTAATGTATGATTCTGCGAAACAACTGATTGAAACGGCCCAAAAAATTATTATTATCCAGGCAGAGAACCCTGACGGCGATAGCCTGGGTAGCTCGCTGGCACTGGAAGAGATTCTAGGCGATCTTGGCAAGACGGTTGTCATGTATTGTCCCGTCGAGATTCCTAAATATATGCGTTACATTCAGGGCTGGGACAGGGTTGTTACGACATTTGACGCGGGCGCCGACCTCGCGATTATTGTCGACACCGCAGCCGACGTACTGATCACAAAAGTACTCGAAACACCTGGCGTCCGTCATTTCTTGGAGTCACACCCCGTGCTTGTCATCGACCATCACACGACCGAATCAAACCTCAGCTTCGACCACACCATGCTATCGCTTGATGCCGTCGCCACCAGCGAAGTTATTTACGGCCTGGCTGCCGATGCCGGCTGGAGCATCAATACGCAAGCTGCCGAAAATATGCTTGTGGCGATTTTATCAGACAGCTTAGGACTTTCGACACAAAACGTCACGCCCAACACCTACTTTGTCGCTGGCAAATTAACCGAGCTGGGCGCCCGCGTTTCAACCATCGAAGACCGCCGACGTGAATTTATGAAGAAATCACCAGAGATCTTGGCGTATAAAGGCGAGCTGATTAGTCGCATTGAGTACTTGCTCGACGGCAAATTAGCCCTCGTCCATATCCCATGGGAAGATATTCAGAAATATAGTGACCAATATAATCCGAGTGTCTTGGTGCTCGACGAAATGCGCTTGGTCGAAGGTGTTGAGCTCGGCGTCGCCATCAAGACCTATCCAGACGGCAAAGTCACGGGCAAACTCCGTGCCAACACGCCAATCGCTGAAGTCGTCGCCGGCTATTTTGGTGGCGGTGGCCACAAATACGCTGCGGGCTTTCGCGCGTACGAAGACTACAATAAAATAGTGACAGAACTCGTCACCGCAACCGATAAGGCACTGAAAGATTATGTCCCTCAAACTGTATAACACCCTCACGAAGACAATTGATCAGCTCCGACCGCTAGCGCCTGGTAACGTGGCAATCTATAGCTGTGGCCCAACCGTGTACGACAACGTCCATATCGGCAATCTGAGCTCATTTATTATTGCCGACACCTTGCGGCGCGTCGTCTCAGCCAACAACCTCGACGTCAAGCATGTCATGAACTTTACTGATGTCGACGACAAAACGATTCGCCGCAGCCATGAACTCTATCCAGAACTTGATGCTATGAGTGCGCTTAAAAAACTAACCGTTGATTGTAGCGATAGTTTTTTGCGTGATATGAAAGCCATTGGCAATGATGTCGAAGCCCTCGACTTCATCCGCGCCGCTGACGACGCCACAATCCAGGGAATGCGCGAATTAATCGAAGAGTTACTCCATGGCGGCTTTGCCTACATTGCCGATGACGGCGTCTATTTCAGCATTGACGCCTACAAGAAATCGGGCAAAGTCTATGGCCAGCTCGTTACGCTCAGTGAATCGAACACCAGCGCCGAACGCATCCAGAACGACGAATATGATAAAGATTCGGCGCACGATTTCGCGCTATGGAAAGTTCGAAAACCGGGTGAACCAGCATGGGAATTCACACTTGATGGCAAAGATCTCACCGGTCGCCCAGGCTGGCATATCGAATGCTCGGTCATGAGCCGCCAAGGCCTCGGCCAACCGTTCGATATTCATACCGGCGGTATTGATCTGGCATTCCCGCACCATGAAAATGAAATTGCGCAGAGTACCGCTGGGCGTGATAACGCCACCTATGCAAGTATGTTTGTCCATAACGAACATATCTTAGTTGATGGCAAAAAAATGAGTAAGAGTTTGAATAATTTTTACACACTGGCTGATCTTACCGCACAGGGAATCGATCCACTGGCATTCCGATTGCTCGTACTGCAGTCACACTACCGCAAGGCCACCAACTTTAGTTTCGATAACGCTCAGGCAGCCAAGAACCGGCTGCATCACTGGCGCACCATCGCCGCCCTCCGCCATCAAACCCACGACACACTGCGCGA
>DHJF01000040.1:0-975 GCA_002404195.1 Candidatus Saccharibacteria bacterium UBA4727
CCTCTTGGCTACTTGAACGTACAGGAAGAATTCATGGGAAAGAAGATTAAAGATATTATCGTTGACCAGCATAGAGCGCCGTTCATAGTAAAGATATTTGAAATGAGAGCACAGGGAACGCCTTACGGCGTGATCGCCAGTGAAATGAACAAGCTAGGACTGCGATCGCGTACAGGCAAGCTAATGAGCAAGTCCTTTATCGAAAAAGTCACACGCAACACTTTCTACTATGGCGTGATGTCCTACAAGGGAAATCTCTACGATCACAAATACGAACCCCTTATCAAACACCAACTATTCAATCAGTGCCAGGAGGTGCGCGAAAAACGAAGGAACCACAAAACACAGTGGAATAGCCTCGAGCACACATTTGACGATATTGTTACATGCAAGAAGTGTGGAGGAAGTGTATCGACATATGTATCGCGCGGAAATATGTACATGAAGTGTTCTAAGTGTTCTGGTAATACCGCCCAAAAACTTGTTATGCCCACAGTTCAAAAAGCCGTAAGCGGCGCCATCATGCGCGTGGACGCTATCCCACTAGTTATAGAGAAGCTCAAAACCCGCCATGACGATCAGCGCACATTCTTCGAAACATCTATCAATGAAACAAAATTAGCGCACGAGAAGAACCTAGAACGCAAGAAAAGACTGATGTACGAGAAGGTTGACGGCAACATTGATATAAATGACTTCAACATAATGATGAGCGACATTAACAATAAACAGAATGAGCTCGAGAGCAAGCTAGATTCTCTAACAAATGACGACCAAAGGGTGGAAGTAACGAGCTCCTACTTATTGGACCTAGCTCAACGGGCTTCAGACCTATTTAATAGCTCGAACGAACGTTTACAGCAAAAACTGCTAAAAGTAATACTCTCTAACATTCAATTGTCGGATAAAAAGCTAAGTTTCGAGTACTCTGACTCCTTTCAAGCAATTTTAGACCTAAAAAAAATGACCCTTGAC
>DHJF01000040.1:1159-46993 GCA_002404195.1 Candidatus Saccharibacteria bacterium UBA4727
GTGAGGTTCTTATCTTGGTGCGGGTGAAGAGACTCTAACTCTCGACCTCTTCCTTGGCAAGGAAGCGCTCTAACAACTGAGCTACACCCGCATAACCCTTTCGATTATACGAGGTAGTCACGAGTTTTTCAAGTCCTTTTTGCGCAGTCCCCGGTTACGCGATACCGAATGCTCCGATAATGAGTGCCGTGACTACGAGTGTGACAAGTTGGTTGCCGATATTGATAAGCATCGCTTTTTTACGGCGCTGTTCGACTAGGCTACCTGATAGGATTGCTGGCGTGTTAATACCAAGCCATAGCCAGAATACCATCGACAATGCGTCTTGCATAAAGCCGTTGCCACAAACGTGACGCCCATGACCTATGGTAGATCTTTTGTACCTTTTTGCTTATCAAGCTTGACTGTTTTTTCCCAAGCATTTTTGAATAGGAGTGGCGAATACCAAATAGCACCCACGATCATTGCACTTACTGCTGCCAAAATAACCGCCCAATAGTTTATAGCGACGTTCATGTTCTGTCCCCCGTTTAGATGGTACTTATATAGTACGCTATAAGTACCAAGAAAATACCCCCATCTTTCGATGAGGGTATTTTCTTGGTGGCTCCTCCCAGACTCGAACTGGGGACACACGGAGCTTCAATCCGATGCTCTACCAACTGAGCTAAAGAGCCACACATTATTGCACATGCAACTCCACCCATTTTACTAGAGAACCACCGGAGTAGCAAGCACTACTTCTGCAGAAGGCGCGAGACAGTATCGGTTAAATCTGCCGGCAGTACAAAAACAGTCTTTTGGCTTGGTTCGACCGCAATCTTTTCAAGCGTCTGCAAAGTACGAATACTAATACCGCCAGGAACCTTCGTCAGCGTTGCGGCGGCATCGGCCACAGCAGCGGCGGCAGCTTTTTCACCCTCGGCTGTAATAATAACCGCACGACGCTCACGCTCAGCCTCAGCCTGTTTCGCCATGGCGCGTTTCATGTCTTGTGGTAATTCAATGTTTTGAATCTTAACACTCTCAACGTCAATTCCCCATTTTTCAGTCTGCACATCAACGATTTCCATAATTTGCTGACTCACTTCGTCACGCTTACCAAGCAGTGAGTCTAGCTCGACGTTACCCGTCACATCACGAAGTGCGGCCTGAGCGAACTGGCTACTGGCATAAATGTAGTTCGTTACCTCAAGGACTGCTTTTTCGGCATCGGCCACGCGAAAATACACCACCGCGTCAACGTTCACCGTTACGTTATCTTTGGTGATAACTTCTTGCTTTGGAATATCAATCGTATTTGTGCGCACATCAACTTTAATCATCCGTTGAAAAATCGGAACAATAATCTGTATGCCAGGGCTGCGTATCCCTGTAAAACGCCCGAGTGTCAGCACGACACCGCGTTCATATTGATTCACAATCTTGATGCCACTTAGAATAAACATCACAATTACAACAATGATAAATATCGTAAATCCGCCCATATATCCCTCCTCTTTTCTTAATGTTATTGTAACATGAAATTAAAACCGCCAGGTAGCTTCGAAGGGTTCATGCTGAGTCTGCAAATAAGCTGTCATACCGTAGACACCATCAATCACATCTTCCGTTTGGCTATCACCAAAAAATGCTTCGCCGTTACGACCAATAAAAGGTAGCGTTAAGTTGTGACAATCAACTCGATATACCAGCGCGTGCATATGACTGACTAATTCGTCACCGTGCATAATCTTTACAAATAACGATGTCACATACGTCACTGGCCGCTCACCGCCTAACTTGTCGACAAGTGCCGTGCGAACGCCATCGCTCAGGGCCACGCCATGCGCCATCCTATCGTATGGGGGC
The DNA here is from genome assembly GCA_002404195.1 of Candidatus Saccharibacteria bacterium UBA4727. Classification (GTDB taxonomy): domain Bacteria; phylum Patescibacteriota; class Saccharimonadia; order Saccharimonadales; family Saccharimonadaceae; genus UBA6022. The sequence continues at coordinate 3,011 of DHJF01000040.1, forward strand.
GTTACCTTTCCTAAGTACGGCTGCCGACTCCACCGAAATAAAAGTAATTTTCCATCACGCTCACCGTACAACATGATGACTGTTTTGATATTTTCTGTCGGCCGCAATGTTGCCGTACTGAATGTACCAGCCAGCTTCAATCCTTTCGTCGTTAACACATACACCCCGCGCTGTGATTTAGTAATATACTTTCCCGTCACTAAGCCGTCTAAATGGTATGAAAATAAATTCGCTGGCACATCAGCCGGAGACATATCTTTCACTCTCGCCGTTTCACCACGCAGTAACACCATCAGCGCATAACGCTGTATCCAACTCATCTCCATAATGAGCCTATTGTAGCAAGGTATTCAAAATTATTTGCTATTACGAATGAAGTTTGTTGGGTACCATAGCCTACATAAAGGAGAATACTGTATGATCGAAAAAATACACCCGACACACCTGCTCAATAATGAGCGCCTGCGCGTTATTGACGAGAAGCGCGCTGCCATTGCTCAGCAGCTAGCAATTCTGACCACCGAGCTATGTGTCATACATAATAGCGAAACAGACACGACTCCGCCTATCCGTATGCGTGTCCGCTCTAGTGAGGAGCGAATGGAATATGACAAATACACCTACGGATGGGAGAATATACGTCCACCCGTAACATTTGATGTCACAGCCAATGACCTTGAGCTGATATATCTCGCCGTACTCGCCAACCAGCCAACAACAATTGCCGGATACCATAAAACATATACTGCAGTTGGTAATTCACCCCAAGAGAACCTGAACAAGGATTACAAGTTTGCAATTACCCCTCTCTCTGTCAACGCTAGCGATACGTGGATAAAGACCCCCGACATACTATTGCAAGAATTTGAGCTTGTAAGACAGTCCAGCGCCCAAACACTAGAGACGCTCTATTCAAACATAGATCGTCATAATCCCTATAAAGACATACCAATAAAAATCGACAAGAACCAGTTATATGATGTGTTGTTGCGCGCTGAGATTATGCGCCACTGCCAAGAACAGGACCCGAACTTTCACGTAGAGACTGTCGGGAAGTCTAATCATGGCTAAGCTCAGCCGAAAATGTCATCACTGCGCGCTTATGAGCAGTTATAGAACTCAATCCTCGGTGTAATAAGACCCGAGTGCGTGGCTGCGTTGGCAACGGTTAAGCTATCGAGAATGCAAGGATTGGCGACCTGCTCACCTTCATTCTCATCAATCACATACATATTGCCCCAGGGGTCATTCGCCTTCAGTGCTGATAGGTTTACACCCGCCGCTGTACCGATCCGATCGATAGCTTGATTGTAGGCCGCTTGCGTACCAGCACAGCGCGTGCATCCGCTGCCGGTTACCCCCATTAATGTCGTATTAGAGTTGAGACGGGCCACATATATTGCTTTTATCAGTGTAGTCAGGTCGGTATTTGCCCTCTGCACCCGCGATCGTTCTTGTACACCATTGTAAGCGACAATAACAATTGCCGCCAAGATAGCAATGACCACGATGACGATGAGGAGTTCGACGATAGTGAAGCCATGGCTGCGCTTTTTGTTCTTTACCATAAGTACTATCAGTATAGCATCCAAATCGGGCACAAGAAAATAATTCACCCAGAAACGCGTATAATAAGAGTATGCACCGAATCCCTTTAGCTGAACGTATGCGGCCCACGACACTCAATGAAGTGATTGGACAAACTCACCTACTTGATGATGGTGAGATTTTACGCCAGATCGTTAAAAAAGGTGAGCCCGTTAGCCTTATTTTGTGGGGACCACCCGGTAGCGGTAAAACGACGCTCGCCCGTATTATTGCAAATGAAGTCAAGGCCGAGTTTATTGAACTATCAGCCGTCACAAGCGGTAAAAAAGACGTCGAAAAAGTCGTCGAACATGCTCGCCAAAACTGGAATTTGCAACTACGCACTATTTTATTTGTCGACGAAATCCACCGTTTTAACAAAGCCCAACAAGATGCGTTCTTGCCTCATGTCGAATCGGGCCTTATTACCCTCATTGGCGCAACAACCGAAAATCCTAGCTTTGAAATTATCACCCCACTTCTTTCGCGTAGCCGCGTGCTTGTCCTGCAACCGCTTTCAAAAGACGAGGTTATCGCCATTTTAAAACATGCCTTAAAACAAGAAAAGAAAACAAAATTCGTTACCCCAAAAGCGCTCGACTACCTAGCTGAATTATCCGGCGGTGACGCTCGTGTCGCGCTTGGCAACCTTGAACTGTCGCTCAGTATGAACGAGCATAAAGTCACACCAGAAATCGTTAAGATTGCCGCTCAAAAACGCGTGCCGGGCTATGACAAAAAAGGTGACATGCACTACAACGTTATATCGGCTTTCATTAAAAGTATGCGCGGTAGCAACGTCGATGCAACACTGTACTATCTCGCTCGCATGATTGACGCCGGCGAAGATCCAAAGTTCATCGCTCGGCGCATGGTAATATTTGCGAGCGAAGATATTGGCCTAGCCGGCAACGGTGCACTTGGCCTTGCTTTGAATGCTTTTCAGGCAGTGGAACGCGTCGGTATGCCCGAGAGTGGCTACATCCTCTTTCACGTTGCCACAGCTCTAGCAAAATCTGAAAAATCACGCCAAACCACTGATGCCATGCACCGCGCTCAGGCGCTAGCCCGACGATATCAAGATGCGCCAGTCCCGCTTCACCTGCGCAATGCTCCGACTAAACTTATGGAAGATCTTGGCTACGCCAAAGATTATAAATGGGAAGCTGACTTTAAACACGGCAAAGGTTTTTTGCCAGATGAACTGAAAGACGAAAAGATTTTTTAGTAACCTTTCCGGCATGCTACTTTCCTGCCTACGTTTATCTGAGCATGGCGCGTTGCACCATGAAATACAACGACGCTAAATAAGCTCATCTTCTCACAAGTTCCGCCTGATAAGCTAAAGGATTCTAACGTTCCTTGGAACGTGCGATTGCTTCTTGATAGCGTTCAATATACGCCAGTGCCATCGCGTCGGAAGAAAACTTCTCGATTACCGTTTGGCGACAAACAGCAGGATCAATCTCGTCAACCCGGCCCATATATTCTTCAAATTCCTCCTCGTTATTCGCCAAAAATCCATTCACGCCGTGGATGATAATTTCGGGCATCGCCCCATGGTTCATTGCAATGACAGGCGTCCCACTGGCGAGCGCCTCAATCACCGCCATGCCAAACGGCTCTTCCCAGTCAATCGGAAATAATAACGCTTTCGCCTCCGAGATAAATTGTAGTTTTTTACTGCCCTTCAGATTACCTGAATACGTAATCCTTGGATAGCGCAGCACATACGGCAAAATCTTGTCGCTATAGTAGGAAAATTCATCAAAACTACGAAAATGACTCATTGGATTTGCGAGCTCCAAAAGAAGCTTACGGTTCGACTCGATACCAGCCACCGTTCCCGCCATGCGAAGCCGTGATTTTGTTTTTGCTGCGAGTTTCACGGCAATATGCTGGCCTTTATCGTGTGAAAAACGCGCCAACGTAATGAAATAGTTCTTCTTGATCGGCGAAAAATGAAAATGATTCACATCAATCGCATTGTACACTGTTGGTAAAATATATTTACCTAAGGCCGCGGGTGCAGCCCTCATCAATGCATCCGAAATACCAACGAGATAACTGCGCTCCATATGCTTTGCAAGCTGCTCCCAATAGGGGTAATTATCGGGCAGATCCTGCGCCAACATATGCTCCGTCGTAAATGGTGGTCCATGATGCGTATGTACCGCAGGAGGTAATGCTGGATCGGCCGTCGCCCATGCTAGTAGCTGCATACCCAAGTAGCCAGTGTGGTCGTGGATAATATCAAAGTTGCCATCCTTCTTGATTTTGGTCAACGCAAACTGTAGGTGCGCGCAGATAATCGGCAGCGACTCATACCATGGCTTGTGAATGTGATTGAATTGTTCGGTTTTATACAGCGAGTGAGTCTTCACACCTTTGGTAATATGGGACCCATTACCAAAAACCTCAACCTCTACACCAAGTTTTAGTAGTCCCTCGATAAGTCCGTCGAGAACAAGTTCAACACCACCGTAACCCCTAATAGGTAATGCAAGCCATGGCGGTGCAATAATGGCGACGCGTAATTTAGACATTACATCCTCCTTTCCGCTTGTTATATCGATAATATATTAATATAACATTCCCACTCTTTAGTATAGCAACTTTGCTTTATAATAGACACATGAAGCAAGTCAACGACACTCTAACATTGCCAATAGGGTTCAAGTTACTGCCGGGCGAACGACCCTTGGCTGTTATTCCTCATGCACCTCGTGAATTTGATCATACCCCCTCAAGTCTCGAGCAAATGAGACGCCTTACCAGGTCACCAGAACCGAGCGTCATTGGAACAAATGGTCCGAGTGTAGCCTCGCTAGCATTTCAAGTTTCAATGAGTACATCTGTCGGTCTTGATGTATCACCTCTTGATACCCGAAATGACTCGACCGACGGTCCTATACCCGCCCCCGAACATTTACGCCTCTACGAAGTTGTGTTTGGACGCGACGCCTTACGCGTCGCCATTGATCTTATTTCTAGCTACCCAAAGCTAGCCCGCACAACTGTTTTGCGCCTTGCCGAGTTACAAGGTATCCAAGCAAATATCGCACGCGAAGAAGAGCCCGGCAAAATTGTTCATGAAGCGCGCGATGAGACCGACCCAATCGCACAAGACCTCACCAAGCGGCTTGGCTGGGGCTGGCCCTACTACGGCTCAGTCGATGCGACACCCGAATTTATTCGCACCCTCACGGCCTACTGCCGGCTGAGTGAAGAAAATTATGCCTTTCTTTCTGAAACCTATATCGACCGAAATCAAAAAGAGCGCTCAATCGCCTATGCGCTTGATATGGCTGTAGAGTGGATTATTCAAAAACTCGCAAGCAACAATGAAGGCCTCCTCGAATATAAAGCCGCCCTACCTAATGGTATCGAAAATCAAGTCTGGAAAGATTCTTGGGATGCCTATCATCATAGTGACGGTATGCTTGCCAATCACGATAAGGGTATTGCCTCGATTGAGGTCCAAACAACGACATATGATGCACTTCTTGACGCTGCCCTCCTCTACGAAAGTGTGCTTGATGATTCAGCCAGGGCAGTATCATTACGCGCACGCGCAGACCGGCTCAAGACAACCATCCTCGCGACGTTCTGGACCGAAGATAAGGGCGGTTACTTCGTTCTGGGCACTGATAGAGATAGCCACGGCAACCTGCGGCAACTCAAAATACGAACTTCGAACATGGGACACGTGCTCAATTCTCGTATCTTAGAGAGTAATGAACCGTCTGTTGTACATATGCGTAAAGCACTTGTGCAACAGATAACGTCAGCCGATTTGTTAACGAAAAGTGGCATACGCACGCTGGCCAGTGACGAGGTCAGGTTTCGCCCAGGCGCCTATCACAACGGCAGTATCTGGCTCTGGGACACGCACCACATCGCCAAAGGACTTCGACGACACGGCTACAATGACATCGCCGACGAGATTGATCGTCGCCTGCTGAACGTCGTCGCCGTCACGAAGATCTTTCCAGAATACGTCCGAGGTGACGCAAGTGATATTCCGACCATCAATACCACAACTATCACACTGTGGGATGAAATTAATCAGCGCATCAACCAAATTGAGCAACCGCCACAAGAAGTACAGGCATGGACAGTTGCCGCCATCCTTGCAATCAAAAAGCGCTTAGCTCGTCGAGGGTTATTACCTGGTCAAAGCCAGAAAGTCGCGGCTTAGTTTGCCTGTTCGTCTTCAGCAAGTAGCGCCGCCAACACGCCGTTCGTCCAGCCAAAACCATCTTGCAATGGATATTCGCCGCCACCGCCGACACGTGTATCGCTCGTGACGTCGTATTTTTCAATCATTTTGCCTTTTTGCGTAAAGACCCGTACTGTTGAGGCCACCCAACGACGTTTAATGTCCTCGGCTAATGTATGATAGCCGTAGTGACGCAAGCCCTCAATCGCTACCCATTGCAGTGGCGCCCAGCCGTTTGGCGCGTCCCATTGCTGGCCGGTGACATGAAGTGTCGTCACGAGACCACCCTCCTTGAGGAAATCTTTTTGCAAGCGCTCAGCTACGGCTGCAGCCTGTTTGCTTGTGGCAATACGCGCGTAGAGCGGAAAGACAGCGGCGAGGGTGAGTTGCCCTGTTGACGCACCTTTTTTGAAATCGTGATCAACAAAGAACTGCTCTTCATCACTCCAACAATACTGACGAATGGCTTCTGCGCGGTGCTCGGCGGCACGCAAAAAGCGCTTGGCGAGCAACGGCTGCAGCATAAACTGATACGTTTCGGCAATAATACATTCAAGCTGATACAGTAGACTATTCAAATCAACCGGTACAATATCGGTCGTATGGATGGTTTTAATATCCTGCGGATCGTAGAACCAACGCGAGCTAAAGTCCCAGCCCGATTCCGCACCAGCCCGCAAATGCAAAAATAATTGTTTAGCCGTTTCAGCATCGTGATCTTGTGCCGTATCGACGTCTTCTTTATGCATTTCAGGGCGCGGTGTGACTTTATTATCATAATAACGGTTAAGAACCACGCCGTTAGGCATCTGTACGACACGCGAAAACGCCTCGTGTTCAGGGTTGTCGTTGACCGAACGTCTGCCCTTCATCCAGAAACGATATTCAGCCAGCAGATATGGCAAATATTCGATATAAGTACGCTTTTTGCCCTTGTGTCGCGCCAATAGCTTGACCATTTGAGCAAAAAACGGTGGTTGTGAACGACTCAAAAAATAGGTACGGTTGGCGGTAGGAATAAAACCGAATTTGCGAATCATGTAGGCATAATTTTTCATCATGCCCTCAATCGTATCCCAGCGGCCGTCGGCAGCCAGGCCCAGCATAATAAAATAACTATCCCAGTAAAATTGCTCGCTAAAGCGTCCGCCTGGCACAATGTAGGCATATGGCAGTGCTACGAGCGACCCGTGATCGCGACGATTTTTGCGCTCCAGTACGTGCCATAGATCAGACACGTGCTGCCTGGCGGTCATTGTTTTATTAGTAACAAAGGCCGTGTCTTCTGGTGCGCCAAATTGATAAAAATGACGGGACACAAAATCACGTAAATCAAAATCGGGGTCACGTTTTTCGAGGGTATACTCTTGCTGGATATGTTTCATGCGCCGACGTGGTACTAAATCAACGAACGTCTTACCGTCGCTGTAGACACGGTCCATCTGAACATCATTAAACAATTGCCCCAGTGCTTCGTCTGGGCTTTTTGACAACCTTAATAGATTACTCGTTGTAGCAACCAGTGCTGATTTTACTTTGTCGGTTCCGGGCAGAGGAAGAGTGATTCTTTTTGGCATTACCTTGTAAGTATAAGCGCTATACGCCTCTGTGACAATCTATTTTTATATTAAAAAGAATACAGCCGTTCCAGGGCAAAGATTCAGGTGAATGCAGTACTATTTCAAGCGTAATTCACGAATTTCAGCAGTCTCTAAATGAGTAAGATCACGATGCTGTCGACAATCAATCTTTTCAAAAGCAGTCTGTAATATCTGCAACGTATCACCATGAGAAACAAGTAATAGCATTTCGTTTTGATGTCGGTCTTCTAACTGTAAAATAAAGGCCGTGGCGCGCGCAATAACCTGATCGACCGATTCAACGCCATTGCTCTGATGTGCCGCATCAACGGCGTCGTCATTCCACACATCTTCATAATGAACATTCGATCGTGCTTCAAATTCACCAAAATGGCGTTCACGAAGAGCAGTCGCTGCGTGCGGCGGAGCAGCCCCGACCACGCGCGCTACCGTTTCAGCAGTCTGCCACGCGCGCGAAAAATCAGAACTATAAATAATCGTCATCGCACCCAGCGAGGATTGTTCAGCGGATCGCTCTGCTTGAATAATACCTCGCTCGGTCAAGCCATAGTCAGCTTTGAGTCCATTCTCAGGACTGGCGATAATAATCCCAGCTAGATTAGCCTTACTTTCACCATGACGCATCACAAAATAACGGTTACGGAGTGGTTCGCACAACTCAAGGTGATTCGTCATAACTCTAGTTCTTAGAGTTGCGTTTTCGCTGGTTCGGATCAAGGAATCGTTTGCGGAGACGTAACGATTTTGGCGTGACTTCAAGCAGCTCGTCGTCTTCGATAAAGTCGACTGATTGTTCGAGGCTGAGGTCAGTAAACGGCGTGAGCTGGACTGTACCGTCGCTTGAAGAGGTACGCATGTTCGTTAGTTGCTTACCGCGACATACGTTGACATCAAGGTCACCGGCGCGGTTATAGACACCGACAATCATACCTTGGTAAACAACAGTACCAGGACCAACAAACAATTCACCACGTGCTGAGGCGTTGTCGAGTGCAAACGCAGTCGTACTACCTGCTTCGGTGGCAATTAAGGCACCGTTACGTAGCTGCTGCAGCTTAGCGCCAAGTGGCTGGTAACCGTATGGCAAGCTGTTCATGATAATCGTACCCTTGGTTGCTGTGAGCAGAAGGTTACGTAGGCCAATCATGGCACGAGTTGGCAAAATATACGTTGTACGTGTCGTCCCAGCACTCGTTTGCTCTTGCTTTAAGAGTGTTGCACGACGTGCGCCCAATTCTTGGCTTACAGCACCGAGAAATTCGGCACCAACTTCAATCAGTAATTCTTCGACAGGTTCTTTGACGATACCATCTTCTTCGATAGTGACGGCTTGTGGGCGACCAACTTCGAATTCGAAATCTTCACGGCGAAGGGTTTCAATCAAAACTGACAGGTGGAGTTCACCACGACCAGATACCACGAAACCAATACCTTCGTCACGAAGACGGAGAGAAACGTTGGTTTCAAGCTCTTGGCGCAGACGGTCACCAATTTGACGACTGGTGTTGTATTTGGCTTCTTTGCCCTTCATTGGGCTGGTATTTGGACCAAGGTACATACTCAGTGTTGGCGCTTCGATGTCGATAACCGGCAACGCTTCTGGGTTCTCTTTATCGGCAATTGTTTCACCAATGTGCGCTTCCGCAATACCAGTCAGGGCAACAATGTCACCCGCACCAGCTGCATCAACTTCTTCACGGTTAAGGCCACGGTAGCCGAAGATCTTATCGATTTTACCATTGATCAGGCTGCCGTCGCGCTTGATAAGTACGACTTGCTGAGCACGTTTGATATCGCCGCGGGTAATACGGCCAATCGCATACTTACCAAGGAAGTTGTCGTACTGCAGTGATGTCACGAGCAGTTGGAATGGCATATCTACCTCAACGGTTGGCGCTGGAATATCACTGATAATTGCGTCAAAAATTGGCGTCAGGTCAGCGTGCTCTGAAGGGTTGTCAGGCAGTTCTTTCCACGCTTTGCCGTCACGGCCAATCGCGTAATATACAGGGTAGTGTAATTGGCTGTCATCAATCGCAAGTTCCAAAAAGAGGTCAGACACTTCGTCAATCACTTCGTCGATACGGCGAGATGGCTTGTCGATTTTGTTGATAATAACGACTGGTTTCAAACCAAGTTCAAGTGCCTTAGAAAGCACAAACTTCGTCTGTGGCATTGGGCCTTCTTGAGCGTCAACAACCAACAAAACACCGTCGGCCATGTTGAGCGTGCGTTCGACTTCACCGCTAAAATCAGCGTGTCCTGGCGTATCGATAATGTTGATTTTGTAGTCGCCGTGGTAAATCGACGTCTGCTTAGCAGTAATCGTGATGCCGCGTTCATGCTCTTGATCACCACTATCCATAATCAAATCTTGGCTCATTTCAGCCTGATTGTCACGGAAAGTGTTACTTTGTTTAAGTAGTCCGTCTACCATCGTTGTCTTGCCGTGGTCGACGTGCGCAATAATTGCAATATTGCGAATAAGTTTAGGGTCTGTCATAAAAATAAGTCCCAAATTCATTACAAGAGGGACGTTCCTTATGTAATAACATAGCATAACGGTATGATAATTTCAAGAGGTGCGGACGATATCCGCGTTTGTATTACTGAGGACCAGTAGCGCTATTTGCAGATGCAAGAAGACTCGCCGTCGCACTATCAATGCCGGGCTCCTTGCTTATTTGATCAATAATCGGCAAAAGCGTATCAATTTTTTGACCAGGAATACGCAGCTCGTATAATCCTATGTCAGAAACTGAACCAACAATCTGCGCCTTATACTTACAGGCGACCGCCCGAACAATCGAAGCCTGGTCTTTCGTCGTACCTTTGATTCCAAGTTCGACTACATCGTCAATAACTGGTGAGCCGGCCAAACTGCCGATGCGATCCGAGGACGGAAAGCCAGTGTCAGTGGGAATAGTGTGACAGTCTGCCCATTTTGTTCGCACCGTCACCTTGAGCGGCGCACCGACGGGCTTGCCGTCGTTCATTATCTGCAACGTTCCCGTATAAGAAGCCTTCGAAGCCGCAGGTAAATCCACCGTCAAGGGAAATTCCATATTATCGCCTTTTGGCAGTCCGCGCGTGAGATCAACTTCCGCAATACCCACCAAGTCACCCATTACCTTGACACTTGGTGACTTCAGCACGTCTGCTGGTCGTGTTATTTCAACCATTGATCCACTTTCCGTGCCCTCATACATCGTGAGCGATACATCCTTTGTCACCCAAGGGGAGGTAGACACCGATGAGACGGGATGAGTAGCCGTTGCCGTCTGCGCTAAGCTCACCTTCTGTGGCATAAAACGATCAAGTATCGGGCGGTACGAAAATCCTAAAACGGCACCAATCAAAAGAGTTGAGGCGCTTAAAATCGCGAATCGCGTCGGGCTAACACCAGCAATCTGACGAGCTTGTTTTGTAACGGTCATGGTTAGTTCTCAGCATACAGGACTCACCAGATGGACACAATACTCAAGCACTATAGATACGAATGTAACAATCGCAGAGTCCCCAAAGCAATTGCCACTGCTTTACTGAGCAGCAACGAATGGATTAGCGATGTCGCCGATCATAGTGTTACCGCCACCATGCGCCCCAATTGCCACGTAGCCGGTTGCGTTAGTCGGAACGGCCGCAGATGCCGCAGATGCAATTTGACTGCCGTCCACAAACAATGTCTGGGTGCCATTTTCCCAAATTGTCGCGACATAATGCCACTTTCCATCGTTCAATGCCGTGGTGCTGGCGACAGTACCCCATGCGCCATTGTTACCCGCGTTAGGTTGACAGGCCGGCATATAGAAGGCAGCTACTGCTCCGTTCACTACCGCCTGAGAGATAATATTGTCGACATTTGCACATGCCGCTGCCGCAAGCCGCACCCACGCGCCTTTTGCATAAAATGTCGTCCCGAGAGAGGCAGTCGTTTCGATATGTGTCGTTCCGTCGAAATGAAGAGCACACGTGGTGCCGGTGGGCGTTCCGCTGGTAATCCAAGAAACGGTACCGGTAATCGCATCCGAACTATTGTTGGTTGTATTTTTCGCGACACCACCGCTGCACTCGTCAAAGCGCCAAGTGCCTGTCGCGTATGCCAAATATTTATCCCTGATTTGATTTTCAAAATCGAGTGCCGCAGACAGACGCGCTCGCTCTTGCACGCCAGTATAGGCTACGGTAACAATCGCCGCTAAAATACCAATCACGACAATGACAATCAAAAGCTCGACAATAGTAAAACCGTGCTGGCTCCGGTCTTCGATCTTTTGTTTTTGTTTAACCAACATTTCTAGCCTGAATTATAAAGCATAGGCTTTTTGGCGTCAACTAAAGACCGATGATATAACAAAGGTCAATACAAATACGTACCGACCTCTGCGTATGCTCAATTTTGTGAAAATAATTATCAAATTGGTGGAGGTTCTGCAGGCTTACTCCAGCAGGGTCGCCCACGAGGACATCAAGGAGGCTAAGTGGTCATACGCCGGCAAGACAGTCAGACTCTATGATTGGAAGGAGGTCTAACTACAGTCTGGATACGCTAGGGTGCCAGCTGACGAAAGTGAAAGTTAAGACGCAAGATACGCGGACATCCGCTATAGGTCAGATATGCGTGACCTACAGTCCAGGCAAGTCGCTATAACACTCTATGCCGCCAGAGAAACCGTAGGTACTGCTCACTGCAACCCCACCCGGCGCGCCGCAATTTGTTGTATTTGCGAGAAAATAGGTTATATGCGAACTCTTTCCATCGGCGGATGAGTTGTAGTACCCTCCGGCATATTGTTTGCCGTTACAGGAGATTGTTTGAGAGCTCGGTCCGGGGATTGAGCTGGCGATTGTACGAACCGCAGAATCGAACGTAGCACTGTATGCAGTAGCACCTGTGCCATTACATACCGTTGTACCATCAGTGACATTTGCACACTGAACGCCGTTAGGACCGAGACATGGGTAATTCACTGCAATCGGGTAAGTTCCATTCTGTGTAGCATATGATTGTAGCACTCGTCCGTATGCAGAGATAGACTCGATTGTTGCCGTGTTATTAGCGCGTTGCTGGATACCGTTATAGGCGACGATGACAATAGCCGCTAAGATGCCGATAACGACAATGACGATCAATAGCTCAACGATAGTAAAACCTCGTCGATTCTCTCGCCTAAATGATAGTGTGTTTGCATTATGCCACATTTCTAAATTGGATTATGTAGCATAAGCGGTATCGAGTCAAGAAAAAGGTGACTCAAATTAATCATTGGCAACAGCTTCTCCGCCGCTATTCGGTGTGGGCTTTGAAAAACTGCGAAACTCGGCGTCTTTTGGCGTGTCGCCGTACAGCCACGAGCTCCAGCTAATCGTGGCGTCGGTCATGAAGTTACGTTACATCTGGATCTTGCTGACAAGCCAGTTGTCGGCCTGTTGCAGCAATCAACTTCGTATCTATTTGGCAACAAAAGAACCTGCCGTAACAGGCTCGAATAAGCGCTCTGACGTGTGGTCCTGGTGGAGCATACCGGATTCGAACCGGTCACCTCTTCGCTGCCAGCGAAGCGCTCTAGCCAAATGAGCTAATGCCCCAAACTTGATTTATTGTAGCAAAAGCTCGTCGCTATTTCTAGTGACGAGCTTTCTAGGCTGTTACGCGCCCACCCGGGGCGCATGTTTGTTTTAAAACTGTTTGTGTTAATCCGCGCATTGGCACCCCAATGGCGTACCAGCTTATGGTTTATTATGCCCCTTTGTTTAGAATTATGCAAGCAAAAATGCACTTATGGTAGTATTTTTTACTAAAACGTGCTTAAATAGTATTGTTCAGAAGCATACGCATATATGAAGCGAGTGTTACCTCTTAAGGGCTACTCCTCTCTTCAACTATCGACGCATGGTCGATCTGACAGTACACCAGTAAGAAGAAAAGAGTACCTAATTTTATGGCACAGCAGAATCTTTTCATCGGTAGCCTTGCTTACGCAACTACAGATGATAGTCTGAAAGCTCATTTTGAGCAAATTGGCCCTGTTTCGAGCGCTCGCGTGATCACTGATCGCGATAGCGGCCGTAGCAAAGGCTTTGGTTTCGTCGAATTCGAAAACGATGCAGACAACCAAAAAGCAGTTGACCAACTCGACGGTAAAGAGCTTGACGGCCGCGCTATCAGCGTTGGCTTGGCTCGTCCAAAGGAAGATCGCCCAAAGCGTGATTTCGGCGGTAACGATCGTGGTGGCAACGGTGGTGGCAACGCCGGTGGTTCATTCCGTCAGCGTAGCTGGTAATTTATTACCAACACCTACTAAAAATACCTCGTCCTAGTGGCGAGGTATTTTTTTGTTGGTGTTATTTAGACTAACTGAGTGGCTCGTTTTTGGTAGACCTGCACACCAGAAACAACCACAATGTAGAGCGACATCAGCGCACAGGCGTGACCTAGGGATGATGGCGTAATAATAACAAGTGCAGCGCCGCTCATCATGACAGCTATAAAGCTCGCCCACATTGCCTGTACGTCCCGCTTGCTTTGCATAGACGCATGACGACGAACATCAATAACGACTTTCACCGAGCTCGCAAGCGTAACAAGTGCGAGTAGGATGTGAACAAAAAGAATAACGATATGCATAACCATTAGTATAGCTGGTTTAAGTCGTTTGGGCCAGCCGCCACACGCGCGCTTTCGAAAGAGGTGAACTGGCATTTTTTGTCAAAATAGCGTATACTATGAAAAAGCGATACACTTTTGTGTAAAAGGAGCTGTTAATATGACCGTCGAAGAAATTACCGAACGTCTTAAGGAATTTGAGGCGAATCCACAGATGATTACTGAAAGCATCTACAGCCCGACTGCAACAGATTACGCCGACAACCGCATGCCATTTACTGAGATCCATCTCGGCTACCTACGCAAGCACAAAAACGTTGATGCCTCACATTATCTCTCAAACCTTGAGATTATGATCACAAAACGATAGTTGTTTCACGACATAGCGCTCTTAGTCTAAAAACGGCGAACGCAGCCAATCCCAGTGCAAATGTAGCCAACTATTCATCAGTCCGTAGCCGTTGAAGAGCCAGACGGTAACAATAACGACGTAGCCAGTAAAGACCAGCAGTACTGATCGGACATAGCTATTTTGCTGCTGTAGCCAATCTAACCACTCGTCATAGCGAGCCCTTGCATAGTGTAGTAGCCGTTGGGCCCAGACAAATTCAGTTGACAAAATCGCCAAGGCTGCAAAGACAATTAGCCACCCCGGACCCGGATACGGAATAGCCACAAGGCCAACCAGTAGGACGATGCCGCCGATGATGGCGACGAAGACTTTTTTGGTATGACGCTTTATGTTATGCATAGCATTGTTATTTACTCTGGCGACGCAACGTCAGAGCTCCTAATAAAACCGCCGCAAGTACGCAGCCTAGTACCACCCATAAGTCACGCCAGGACTCACTGCTGAGAATCACCTCACTCACAACACGACTCAGCGCGTCAATCGCATAGGTGAGCGGCAAAAAGTACGCAATACTTTCAAGCACGCTCGGCATCTGAGCGAGAGGTACCAGCAGCCCACCAATCAAGAATTGCGGCAACACGAAGGCTGGCATAAACTGCACCGCTTGGAATTCCGTCCGCGCAAAGGCGCTGACAAAGAGACCGAGCGCTGTACCTAGGAGCGCATCAGCCAGCGCCATGACGACCAAAAACCACACCGGTCCGGCAACCACGAGCCCGAAGCCATAGAGCAACAAACCGCTCGCAAGCAATGCCTGTACGATAGCCAGTAAACCAAACGCCAGCATGTACCCTACGATTAAATCGAGCTTGCCGAGGCGCGTCGCCATCAAGCGCTCCATCGTGCCGCTTGTTCGTTCGCGTAACGTTGTGATGGACGTAATGATAAACATGATAATGAATGGAAACACACCGAGCAGGGCTGGTGCAATGTGATTAAACACCGTCAAATTATCACTATACATCCAGCGGAGCAGCGACAGCAAAATGCATGGCACCACAAAAATGAGAGCAATCGTGCGTGGGTCGTGTTTGAGCTGGCGTAAAATCCGAGCTGTCGTCGCAAACGTTACTTTGGCGTGATACATTAGGCGTTTCCTTCCGCCGAAACCATAGCAATGAAAGCTTTTTCAACGGAGCTCGCGCCAGTGTGTGCCAGTAGCTGTTGTCGCGAATTATTCCATAATAATTTACCATCGCGCATCAACAAAAGTTCATCACATCTCTCCGCCTCATCCATAACGTGACTCGAAACAATCAAGGTTTTCCCGCGTGCAGCAAGCGCCGCAAAAAGCCGCCATAACTCCTGGCGCAAAATTGGGTCGAGCCCGACGGTTGGTTCGTCGAGCACGAGTACCTCCGGGTCACCAAGTAGCGCGATGGCAAGTGACACGCGCGCTTTTTGCCCGCCAGAAAGCAGTGCGGCTAATTGATCCTTTTTATCATCAAGGTGAACCACTCGGATGATACTGTCGGCTTGAGCTGCAGACGCACCCGCTAGTTTCGCAAAGTAGTGAACATTCTGCAGGACCGTCAGGTCGTCGTAAATAGCCGGGCTCTGCGTGACGTAGCCGATATTCGCACGGGGACGCGCGTCACCCGCAGCCTTTCCGAGCACCGTCAAACTACCACTCGTCACCTGCTGTACACCGACAATCGCCCGTATTAACGTCGTTTTACCGGAGCCGCTTGGCCCAATCAGCCCGGTAACCGTCCCCGCCTGTATCGTAAAACTGAGTCCATCAAGAATAACCGTTTTCTGCTTTTTGACAGTGAGTTTGGTCGCTTCAATTGAAACAGTCGTTGTCATTACTTATAGTATACACCGCTTATGTTGATAACGATCTCAAAAAATCGCGGAGACTATCGGTGTCGCGCACCTGATCATAAACAACAAGATAATCATCGGGGGATAGCTCGGCACGCGTCTTCCCCTCGTAACCAAGCGGCTCGAAGATCGCATCCCAGCCGTAGCCACCAGCCCCACGTGGATGGTCAACAATCACACCATCAAGTCGGCCACTGATGAATTTCAACGTCGTACCATCGTAATACCCATAAATTGCGCTGGCGTAGGCAGATCGGTCAGTAAACCCATCGAGCATACGGCACATCACTTCATGGCCGTTCGGCGCGTCGTTGAAAAACTTTATAAACGGACCGGGCAAACCACTGAGCGCCGTAAAACTTAGTGAGGTATCTTCAACCAATACTGGCTTTTGCAACAAATCATATGCCTGGCGCACTTTATGCTCAATTACCTCTTGCGGATTGGCGGACTGGATTTCATCGAGGTCGATTTTATGGTGCTCGAGTGCAATACCAAGCGTCTGGGACAGATAGCTTACTTTATCTAAATTACCCGTGATAAAAACAGGGAGATTATTCATGATCAGTCACTTTCTTAAATCGTGGTATAGTTAATCCGTTTATCGTAACGGTCTCCGTAAACAAGGTATATGGTCGCACCCAGTACGACACATCACTTTCATAGAGCGGGCGATAAATCACGACCGATTCTTCGGATTCGGTGTCTTTTCCAACGCCAATTACATCATAGCGGTTACCTTTGTAATGCTCGTACACCCCGAGCTGCAAGTGCTCGTCGGGTGAATCAACTTCATGATAGAGAGCCGGAGAGCGACGATAATACTCTACCCATTCATCTGTATCATCAAGCGTCAGCGTCTCGACGTACGTCCCCGCCGTAAAGCCGCCCTTCTTGTCAAACTTTTGTTGTTGGACCTGACGAATGTGTTCACTTGAAATATGCTGCAGTCCAGCTAAGTCGTCGAGAGCTTGCTGTACATCGGCAAGCTCATGCACCACATCGTCGCTCGTACTATTGAGTGGAATTTCAGCAGCTTCTTCAGCAATCTTTTGCTTCAGCGTTTGAACGTGTTCATTTCGTGACAATGCTCGGTACGTCGCCTGTTGATTAAGGCGTTCGTATTCGCTACGCAGTTTGTCCCGAACGAGTTTGTTTAAGATAAATATCGGCATTACTTCTCACCTATTAACGTAGTAAATTCTTGTTCATTAATGATCTTTGTGCCATAGCTCTCGGCTTTTTTGAGCTTACTCGCGCCAACTTTACCTCCCGCTACCAGATAGGTCGTATCCTTTGCGACACTGGTTTGAAAACCACCGCCACGAGCGTGAATCTTATCAGCCGCTTCGTCTCGGCTCATTGTTTCAAGCGTGCCAGTCACGACAAAATTTTGGCCGATAAGAGCGCCTGTTCTCTGTACGAAATGCGGTACCACACCAAGCTCACGAAACTTATCGAGCAGCGCCAGGTTATCATCATCACCAAGCCATGCCAGAATTGACTCAGCCACGACCTTGCCAACGCCATCAATCGCTTCAAGTTGTTCGAGTGTGGTCACCTGAAATTTTTCCATCGATTCAAACGTATTCGCGAGGTCAATCGATGTCTGCACACCAACGTGACGAATACCAAGCGCTAAAATAAACTTTTCAAGCGGTGGCGTTTTCTTGGCTGCAATCGCATCAATTAACTTTTTAGCGGATATTTCCCCAAACCTATCAAGCTGCAACAATTGCTCTTTTGTGAGCGTATAAATATCAGCGAAATCCTTCACAAGACCAGCGTCAATTAATGTGACGACGTTTTTCTCACCAAGGGTGTCAATATCAAGCCCAGCTTTTGAAGCAAAGTACTCCAGGCCGCGCTTCAGTAATACGTCGCCGCTCGATCCCTTTACGCGGTAGACCACGTCTTTGCCGCTTCGTTCAAATTCGAGTTCAGGATACTGCGTGGCAAGCGCCTGTTCATAATCAAAGACGGGTGTGTTCTTCGGGCGGAGTTCCGCTACGACACTTTCGACTTGTGGGATAATATCACCGGCTTTAAAAATAACCACCGTATCACCAATCCGTATATCGAGCCGTGCAATTTCATCAGCGTTGTGAAGACTAGCGTGCTGCACCGTCGTGCCAGCTACCTGCACCGGGTCAAACACAGCTACCGGCGTCGCCGCACCCGTCCGGCCAATACTAATAACAATGTCTTTCACGATCGTCGTTGCTTGTTCTGGCGCGTACTTATAGGCGACGGCAGCGCGGGGTTGCTTGCCCACCACGCCGAGCTTCGCGTATTGAGCGCGGTCATTTACTTTGACGACTAAGCCGTCCGTATTGAACGGTAAGTCATGTCGTCTTTCGCCCCATTCGTTAATAAAATGCATGACGTCAGTGAGTGAAGAGAAGATACTGGCCTGCATATTACGACTCACGCCAAGCGCCGTGAGCGCCTGATAAGCAAACATATTTGTTGGCACATCAGCCGCGTCGTCGTGCAGCAAATCATAGGCGCGAAAATGCAAAGGACGGTCGGCCACCAGCTTCGGATCAAGTTGACGAATCGTGCCCGCGGCTAAGTTGCGCGGATTAGCAAACTCCGGCTCGCCCACCGCACGGCGCTTATCATTCAGCCTGGTAAAGTCTTTCTTGAGCATGACAATTTCACCACGAATTTCTGTGCGGCCACCCAGAAATTGCTCAAAACCTGGCTCAGCACGCAGACGAAGCGGCACGTTTTTAATCGTCCGCACATTCATCGTCACATCTTCGCCAACGTAACTATCGCCGCGCGTGACTGCGCGCACAAGCACACCATCTTCATAAATAAGTGCACAGGCGAGACCGTCCATTTTGATATCGGCAAAAAATTCGTGCGCACGGCCAGGCAGCAATTTATCCATGCGTACCACCCATGCCTCGACGTCGGCTTTATCAAAGACGTCGTTCAAACTGAGCATACGGCTACTATGCGTGACCTTTTGAAAGCCACCAAGCAGCTCACTACCGACCCGTTGTGTGGGGCTATCCGGCGTCACGAGCTCAGGATAGTCAGCTTCTAGCCTTTTAAGTTCACCAAATAAACTATCATAAATAGCATCCTCAACCGCTGGCGTATCGTGTACGTGATAGTCGTAACTATAGCGCGCCAATACTTCGCGCAGTTCACGAGCACGCTCACTAGGCAGGTGCGCTGTCATCATCAACGACCTTTCGATAGAACAAATAGATATAGCTTGCAACCCAGATAATTGTTAGCGTACTCATAAACAATAACGCCACCGGTACAATCGGCACCCAGCTAGCGGCCGTCACAGCACTACCAAACCACATTGCAAACAAAATGATTGGCACCATAATAAGTATCCAGGCCACGGCAACCGTACCGATTAGCCACAGCAAGCGGTACAAAATGCGCAAACGGCGACCAACCACTAAGTCTCCGGCCGTACGGATGGCTTTCATCGGATACATGCCCGGTAGTGTCACGACAATCAACGCAAAGAGTGTACTCGTAATCCAATAGAGTGACAGTATTGTCGAAAGACCGGCGACCGCCCAAAAAATCATTGCTTCGACGCCGCCAGACAGTAAGCCCGACGCAACAGCCGCGCCGTAGCCAATTGCCGCTATCGCCACAGGTAGCAATTGAATAATCAAAAGTAAGGCAACCAGAAAGGTTGATACGATTGGTGCACCGGCGTTGTAGATACCATCGCGAAGTCGTGGCGTATGTCCTGCGAGGAGTGCACGCAGTAGCCAAACCGTCGTCAGCCATACAAGAAGAGCCAGGACAGCGGCATAAATTTGCTGGGCCGCGTCAGGTGCTGCGGTATTAAAATTACCCGTCACACCACCAAGGAGCAGTAGACCCGCCTGACTAATCTGTCCCCAGTTTCCACTAAACACATCGCCGCCACTTGTCTTCAATGCATCGTTTAGCTGAGTATACGTACTCTGTGACGCCATACCAACCAGCGCAATTGTGAGAACACTATAGACAGCACCTAGCCACAACATGAGCTTTCGATGCTTCCACAATAACGCTCGCACCTCGTTGGTGAACGCCCAATAGCCCGGTAGCTTGAGGCTGCGCGTGTAATCACGACGCCGAGTCCGCACAAAACTACGATGCGGTCGACGCGCTAAAAACGTCCGAGTGCGTTTTGCAAGTGCCTGCCACTTTTTTAAAGCTACACGCTTACTCGCAGCGAACAAACGCATTAGAACTTATTCGCATTCTGATGAAGACGAGCAATCCTCTCTTCGAGAGGTGGATGAGTACTAAACAAGCCACTTAAAAAGCCAGGCTTGAGTGGATTGCTAATAAATAAGTGGGCCGAGGCACTACTTTGTTTTTGCATTGGGCGACCATATTGCCGTAATTTTTCTAAAGCATCCGCAAGGCCTTCGCTGTCGCGTGTCGTCATCACACCCGAAGCATCAGCGAGGTATTCACGTTGACGACTGATTGCCATCTGAATCATAGCAGCAATAATCGGCGCTAAAATAATGAGGATAATGCCAACAACTAAGATGATTGGGTTGGCATTATTATCGCGGCGATTGTCACCAAAAAACATCATGCGCATGGCAATATCCGATAAAATACCGATCGCGCTGACAAGCCCAAACGCGATCATGCTAACGCGAATATCGTAATTACGAACGTGGCTCATTTCGTGCGCCATCACCGCCTCGAGTTCACGGTCGCTCATAATATCAAGAATACCGCTCGTCGCAGCCACAATCGCATGCTGCGGGTCGCGACCAGTCGCAAACGCATTCGGCGCCGGGTCGTTAATAATATAGACTTTTGGCGTCGGCATACCCGTTGTAATCGCCAAGTTTTCAACAATACGATACAGTCGAGGATTGTCATTTTTTTGGATCTCCTCGGCACCCGTCATTGCGACCGCTAGTTTACCGGCAGCAAAATACTGAATCAGCGCATAGACAGCAGCGCCAGCTATCACCCAAAAAGCGATTGAATTATTTCCACCGCCATAAACATAACTAAATGCCCAGCCGATTGCACCGACGAGCCCGATGAATGCGGCCATAATGATAACCGTATTCCGTTTATTTGCGCTAATTGCTTTGTACATAGAGAGTAGTGTACCTATTAAAACTGAACGTCAACTGGTTTTTCGATTGTCGCTTGATCTTCAACTTCATAGAAATCACGCTTTGTAAAACCGAGCATGCCAGCAAAAACGTTGTTTGGAAATACTTGAATCTTGGTATTGAGGTCACGGACGCCACCGTTATAAAAGCGGCGAGATCCCTGAATTTTATCTTCAGTGTCAACCAGCTCCTGCTGTAGTTGCATGAAGTTCTGATTCGCTTTGAGGTCTGGGTAAGCTTCAGCAACCGCGAACAAGCTTTTGAGCGCGCCTTCGAACTGATTTTCAGCGACAGCAGTCTCTTTAACACCTTTGGCGTTCAGCATGTTCGAGCGCGCTTCAGTGACGGCTTCAAATACGCCACTTTCGTGTGCGGCATAACCCTTAACGCTATTGACGATATTTGGGATAAGATCTGCACGACGCTTGAGCTGAACGGTAATATCGCTCCAGGCTTCGTCAACACGAACTTTTAAAGTCACTAACCCGTTATACGTGGCCCAAAGAAAGATTGCGATAACGACGACAATTCCTAGGATGATCCAAACTGCTAACATTTCTTATATTCCCCTTACGTAATACTAGTAATATGTACCTTTAGTATAGCATTCGTTGTACCAATGCGCATCCTCGGAATAACATGAACTGGTTCATTTTACCCTCTAGAATACTGCCGGTGTAGCATCTTCATACAAAAAAACTCGACCGTGTTGGCCGAGTTTTCATAATTTTGGTGCGCAGAGCGGGACTTGAACCCGCACGACCTATTGGTCAAGAGATTTTAAGTCTCTCGTGTCTACCAAATTCCACCATCCGCGCATACAAATTACTATAACAGGTCTGCAAACTACTAGTAAGGTTTGATACAATAATAATATGCGCATATGTACTAAATGCCACACAAAAAAAGACGAAACTGAGTTTTTCATAAAAGACCGTGCATCGAATCGACTACACACCCAGTGTAAGTCTTGCTATAAAGAACATCGAAAGGCGTACTACGTCTTGCACTATGAAAAGTACGGTGATGAATATCGCAAACGAGCCAAGACTCAGCGCGATAATCTCAGAAATATTTATCGAACAAATATGTTGCAATTCTTATCAAATAAAGCGTGCGTCACATGCGGTGAATCCGATGTTCGTGTCTTAGAGTTTGACCATCTTGATCAAAAAACAAAATCTTTCAGTATATCCCAGGCGGTACGGCTAGGCTATTCATGGAATGACGTCTTAGAGGAAATAAAAAAATGTAGAATACTATGCGCAAACTGCTACAAAAAACACACTGCAGTACAAGGGAATTGGTATAAAGCCTAATATAATCATGGAGGCACGTATGGGAGTCGAACCCATTTAAAAGCTTTTGCAGAGCTCCACGTAACCGTTCCGTCAACGCGCCATCTGTTTTGATATTATAGCAGATAGAGAAGCATGTTGTCGCAAAAGAAAAAGACAGATACACTATCTGTCTTTTTCTATGGTGCGCGAAAGAGGACTTGAACCTCCACGTCCCGAAGGACACCAGCCCCTCAAGCTGACGCGTCTACCAATTCCGCCATCCGCGCATATCCGTTCGCCAATGCCAGCCGCTAACTTTATAATAGTGAACTTTGCGTCAAACGCGTCTACTATTATTTATTTGGGCCGCCATCCGCGTCTATATATCTGTACATTGAGGGGTTAACTTGGATAATTATAGCGAACTTATGGCGTTTTGTAAACTGAATGATTGCCGACACTCCAGTACAGGACGTTCGCATAACGATCGAGTGGTGACACGAGCGTGGCAGTTGGACTGAGCGATTGCATATTCTTATTGACGACATAGGGTGCGACGGGCTGATAGAGTCCGACAGCTGGCGCATCTTCAAGCCATTGGCGCGCAAAGGCTTCATACTTTGCATTGCGAAGATTTGGTTCGAGTCGTGAACGTGCACTCGCCAGGGCGGCGTCGGCCGATTTGTTGGAATAATTTGAAAAGTTATAACCGTCGATACCAATTTGTGATGAATGCCAGTAGGCGTAGACGTCTGGGTCGCCGCCAATCGACAGCTCGTAGAGCAGCACATCGTAGTCGCGCGCCTGCAGCGTATTGCGAACAAAGTTACTGGCGGGATCGGCTGTATCGACAACCCGAATATTCACCACGATGCCTAGGTTACGCCACTGCCCTGCGAGTGTCTCGAGCGACTTCTCGTACAGACTATTCTTGGTCGTTACCACTGAAAGCGCCAGCGGCGTACCATCTTTTTGTCGCTGGCCCTTTACGAGCGTCCAACCAGCTTGGTCGAGCAAGGCAGCGGCTTGTGTCGCGTTCGACGCTGGCGCGTGCGGCACGTCAGGCCCCGTCAGCTGTCCGTTCACGAATGGTAGATCAAGTGACACAACGCCAACGTGCAAACTCTTCCGGATTGCCGGAGCGTCCGTTGCTAGCTGCAAAGCCTTACGAACGGTATGATCTTGTAAAATGGGCGTATTAAGATTGAATAGCGCATATACACCACTGCTTATCGGCCGTGAAATAACCGTGTAATTATGCGTGTCAATTTGTGCCACATTTGCACCCGTTAAATCAGCGGCGGCGTTCACCTGACCCGCCCGTAGCGCGCTCGCAATAGCAGCTTGGTCAGTATAGGCATGGACCTCAAAGCGGTTCAATAGTGGCGCACCCTTATAATAGTTAGCGAAAGCCGTCATATGAACAATACTGTAGGTATGGCTAGTGTTCACTGTCTGCAGCAGATTAAAGCTAAACGGACCACTGCCAATAGGTGAACGACTAAACGAGCTTTCACGAATGCTGCCCGGGTCGAGCGTACCTAAGAGATGTTCCGGTAAGACTGCAAACGTCAGTGCGTGCGGGAACGCTGCGTAGACTGCGGGTAATTGAAATTGGACTGTCATATTGTTCACTACTTTTACGAGTACATCCTGCCAGTTACTGCGTAGTGGTGAGCGCGAAGCGGCATTTTTAATCAGGTTAACCGTAAATGCGACGTCTTGCGCCGTTACGTGTGCGCCATCATGCCACATGGCATTTGACCGCAATGTCACCGTATAGAGCGTTCCCGTTGCGTCAACCTGCGTACCCTCGGCGAGATCACCCTGCAAATGCCCCGTACTGTCGTATGAATAAAGTGACGAAAAGAGCAGTCGACTGGCGGCGACTTCGGCATCTGAAGATGCGTACAGTGGATTGAGTGTATCGATCGGGCCAAGTGACGCCTCGGCGTAAGTGCCACCACTAACTGGCGCCGTTGTTTGATAACTGCGCTGGAACCACATCAATTGCAGACCGACAATCACAATCATCATACCGACTAACAGGAGCCAGCTGATAACGTGACGGCGCACACTCCGAATGTTTTCAAGTCGTCCGACAAGGAATTTGCGCGCATGACGAACGGTGACGGTTTCGGCTTTGCGTACTCGCTTAGAGAACTTTTTGCCGTCAAACGAGATGTTTTGGAACTTCTTCCAGTTACGTTTTTCGTCGCTCACCGCTTAGAGTCCTTTACAGCTTAAAAGCTGGAATCAAAAGTCCAACCAAAATAGATAAGATAAAAATCACTGCGAGCACGACGGACGCTTCAAATAAATTCTTATCAAGGCCACGACGAGTCGTATACAGTTCACCTGACGCACCAAATCCAGCACCAAGGCTGGCGCCGCGTTGTTGTAACAAAATTGTCACTACCATCAGGATCGCTGATCCAATGGTGACTACTTGTAAAATACTATCAATACTCATGCTTTTTCTTGTCTCCTGGTATATTGCATATCTAAGGCACTACTTACTACATAGTTTACCAGACTTAGGACAATTCCCATAAAGACCGAGTACCAGAATGTCATATGCAGACCTGGCACGAGAAGAAGTGACAAGTACACCATCAGACCATTAACAATAATAGTGAATAGTCCGAGCGTCAGCAGAATAGCGGGGAGCGACAAGATAATCACAATCGGGCGCAGTACGGCGTTGATCACCGAGAAAATCAACCCCGCCACCAAAAAAGCCCAGGTGCTGGCATTCAAATCGGCGTTGCTATAGCCGGTGCCAAAGATACGAACAAATGCCCATAACCCACATGAGTTCAAAATCCAACGAAGGACGAACAATGAAAATTGCTTCTTCATAAACTACGTTTAACTATAGCTTTTTTCTATAGGTCTGTCGAGAGCTTTGCGCTTAAGTTTGTGTGGCCGGTCGTGGTAATGAGGATATCGTCTTCAATGCGCACCCCAATTCCCTCCTCGGGAATATAAATACCAGGCTCAACCGTCAGCACCATACCTGGCGCAAAAACAGCTGGCGCACCGAGACTATCGTGAACATCAACGCCCAACCCGTGGCTCATAGCGTGCGGAAAATAGGTATGAAAATGCTTGTCATCATTCTTATTCGCCATCAGACCCAATTGGAGTAAGGCTATTTTCATAATTTTTTCGCCCTTTTCGTAGTATTCCCGTACTGCAACACCCGGAGACAAGAGCTGAATCACCTGACGCTGCACCGCTTGCACGGCGCCGTGAACTTCTGCTTGCCGTTTTGTTGGCCGCCCTAAGGCGTAGGTGCGAGTAATGTCGGCCGCATAGCCGTCAACCTGCGCGCCGATATCGAGCAGGAGAAGCTCGTTTTTGGCCAGTTTGGTATTATTTTCAATATAGTGCAGCGTGCAAGCGTTCTTTCCCGCCGCGACAATTGGGTCGTAAGCATGACCAACCGCGCCGCGCGAACGAAAATAATGGCTAAAATCAGCCTCTACCTGGTATTCATGCATATAGTTCGCCAGTTTTGATTTGACGTCGTTAAAGCCGCCAATCGTCAAACTGATGGCGCGTTTCATCGCGGCAATTTCTTCGGGTTGCTTCAATGCGCGCAGTTGGGCTAATGTCTTACGGCAATCGTCGACCGTGTTAAAAATTCGCCCGAGTGAATCGTAGAGCTTTTTACTGGTCGGGTTTTGTATAAAGTCAAAATACTCGGCATGCGGCATATCACCAAGGGCATAGACAACGCTGTGCGTCTTTGCCAATTGCCGAAGTAACTTCTCGGCTTCATTCTGATCGATGACGTGTTCAATGCCGCTGCGCAGTGCCGCTGTCGCTGGCGACAAACTGCCATCGAATACCTGATGCGAGTGACTAATCGTCGGCGCAACGAGCCATGACCGGCCGCGCTTGGCGTCGATAATCACCCACCAGTCGGCCGTCTCTATGCCCGTCAACCACCAAAAATTGGCCTCTTGCTCAAACTTAAAGGCGGCATCGTTTTTACGTTGCATCTGGGTGTAGGCCACGACCACCGCCACCCCGCCAGCCAGCTGCTGCATAAATCGCTCACGATTATGCCGAAAAAAGTCAGCCTGCATAGTGCTAGACGCAAGTTCCTGCTTGAGGTATTGGCGCCTGCCCCGACGACTTAATATAATACGCTATTGTTGGTGTAGCCGTGATTGTACCATTAATACAGTAGCTGGTTGCGGTGCCCGACGTATAGATTACCGTCACTCCACTGCTCGCCTTAAAGCTTGTTGGTAGCCCCACGAGATACCCGTCGTTAGTATTGCGATAATCTTCCATCGCCGATACAGCCTCTTTGAGGTCGCTCTGCACCTGATTAGCTTGAGTACGCTGCTTCCAGCCATTGACATTAAGTAGAACGATGCCAGCCAGGATACCTATAGTGACAATAGCTACCATCAGTTCAACAATTGTAAATCCGGGCGTGCGATGCTTCATACCGCCACTATAGCATAGGCGTTATTTAACGGGCAAATAGGCATTCAGAATCGCAGCCTTTGCGGCGCCGATTGCCGCAATCCGTTGTTCGACTGTCGCCACCTCAACCGCCCGCAAACTTCCGAATGTCTTAATGAGCTTCCGGCGCGTCGCCGGACCAATCCCCGGAATATCTTCCAAATTACTCGCCGTTTGTTTTTGGCGCTTCAGAACGGTATGGTAGCTAACGGCAAAACGGTGCGATTCATCACGAATACGCTGGAATAATTTCACGACATCCGTGTACGTTGAGTGGAGCGATGCACCGCGCAGGTTGCCCGAATGAGCACCCGCGTTAAGCTGACCAGGATGAAGATTTACCACATAGTAGTCACCCGAGCTCATGACCGAGGCACCTGGTATGGGCTGTTCAATCAGCAATGTCAATGCCGAAACCTCAATTCCCGAGCGAGTTTTATGCACAATAATCTCCTCCTCGCGCTTGGCAACGCTCACGACCGGAAGTTGCAGGTGTCGCTCCTCGAGAGCTTTGATAGCGGCGTCCAGCTGACCCTTGCCGCCATCGATCAGTAACAAGTCGGGCTTACCCCAACTTTTCATGTTTTTCTCACTCGTTCGTCGCCAAATCGTTTCATACATACTGGCATAATCATCATTTTGCTGTTTGGTCATTTTGAACTTGCGGTAGCTGGCACGGTCACTGACGCCGTTGGTAAACGCTACCATACTGGCGACGACATTCGTGCCGCTCATATGAGAAATGTCGTAGCCTTCAATACGGGCCGGTGCTTTTTCGAGATTGAATAAATCAACCAGTTGACCGAGCGCCTTATCTTTACTGATGTCCAAAAATTCTTTGTCGCCAAACATAATCCGACGCTGTAATTCTTTTAAGTTGTAGAGACGGTTGCGTAGTTTGGTAGCAAGTTCGAAATTTTGCAAGCCAGCCGCAACTTTCATGTCACGCTCGAGTTCTTTCATGAGCTGCACGCGGTTGCCTTTGAGGTAACTAATTAATTTACGTAGCTCAGCGTGATACTCGTCACTAGTCATATAGATTGGCGCCAAACCAAGGTGTGCATCGAGACTTGGCCGCTCACCCTCACGCGGCGCCTTGGTGTAATACGGGAAGGTTCGGCGCAAATAGCGCAGGGCTTTTTTAAGTGCGAAACCGTTGTAATACGGCCCGAAATACTCCGCCTCATCATCGACCGGGTTACGCGTAAATTCGACATGTGGCCGTTCGCTCTTCATGTCGATCCGTACATAGGTTTGTGACTTGTCGTCACGTAACAAAATATTGTAACGCGGCATATAGCGCTTAACCATTTCACTTTCAAAAAACAGCGCGTCGATTTCACTTTCCGTTTCAATCCAGTCGGTGTCCTCAATCTCCGCCACCAAAGCCTGCGTTTTAATGTCCATATCTCGCGTGCTTTGAAAATACTGGCGCACCCGATTCTTGAGCACTGCCGCTTTACCAACATAAATAATCTCGCCACTCGCTGACTTGTGAAAATACACACCCGGCGTGTGTGGCAATGTCTTTAACTTGGCTTCAAGGGCTTTATTCATCTCTCTTTATTATATCATTGACGAAATAGACTACAGCACGTATTCATTACTAAGCAACCTACTTGCGTGATAGGCAAAATATATGAAGAAATAATGAATCAGCTAGTGAATCGCGACACCAAACAGCAATCCAATGCCATAGGTGACAGCGGCCGAGCCGAGAATAATAAGCAATTGACGAAGCGCACCTGCTGGAATATGCTTACCGCTTAACCTGGCGATGAATCCACCAATAAATAGCCCGCAGAGAGCGGTGACAATAATCGAAATAATCACCGCCACATGACCACCAATAAAAAACCAGCTAGCAAGTGGCGCCAGCGAACCGACCGTAAATAATGCAAATGACAAACCGGCCGCGCGCCACGGCGAACCAAGCTCATTGCTATTCATACCAATAACCTGAGCTGAGTAGAGCGCCAAGAAATTATCATTATCTTTCGCAACATCCTCAACAACACTATGTGCCGTTTCATGTACCATGCCAAGATGAGCCAGCTTATGTGATAGTTGGTGCTTGAGGTACTCTGGTTCGCGTTTGATGAGATGCTTCAAGTCGTCAAGGACGCCCTCGAATAACTCCACCTGCGAACGCACTGATATCCACTCGCCTGCCGCCATCGAAATCGCACCAGCCAGCAGCCCCGCCAACCCGGCCGTCAGCACGATATGATTCGACGCACCTGCTGCCGCCATGCCTACCACCAGGCAAAGCGTACTAACCAGACCATCATTCACCCCTAATACTGCGGCGCGTGCACCCCCGCGCTGCACCTGCACTGCGCGTTTCGTTAAATCATCACTTATCTTTGTGTTTTGTTCATTCATCCTTACAGTATACCAAGCTTGCGGCCAAGCGTAAGATGATTATGCTCGGCTTCTTTTTCGCCTTCACCCTCCTCCTCTAAATTGGCTTAGGCTATAGCGTCCTCGAAGCCGCCCTCACTGGTATCTCAACCGCCTTTGGTATTGCGTTTAGCATCGTATTTTTGACTCAAGAACTTGTCCCAACAATGGGGTGATACGCCATGTCACTCGGTGTCATTATTATGGCTGTCGGCCTTGGTCTCGTCGCTTGGCCACTCCTCACTACAGACGTCACCTCAGCGCCGTGGCAATTCACTGTCGGCCTGTTTACGGTTGGTACAGGCATAGGGCTGATTATGGGACCAACGTTCTCGGTAACGCTAAACGGCGTCGACCCACGCCACGCCGGCTCAGCATCAGGAACACTCAGCGCCATTCAACAAGTTGGTGGTGCTATCGGTATCGCCGCTATCGGCGTTTTATTCTTTGGCCAACTCTCCAGTCACGCTAGAGCGAGCTTTACGGCAGTTGAGCCAACCATCAAGACTCGGCTCGCCGCCGCACACGTTCTAGCACAGGCGCAGGCAACTATCATTGACGGTGCTCGAGCGTGTTTTGTTAATCGCAATAACCAAAAAGATTTTAGCGAAACACCAGCCAACTGTAAAAAAACTCGAATCCCAGCCCGACCAATCCGGAGCGGCGGAAATTGCGACAACGATCATAAGTAACGCCAAGCGAGATTCTGGTGAAAACTTCATCCATAACTTTAGCGTCGCGCTTATTTACGCCGTGATTCTCGTGCTTATTACCTTTGGATTATCATCCCCCCACCGCGTCATTTCAAGACCGACGCAGCTGCCAGACACTAAAGGAAGAGTTTGACGAGCGCAACCAGCGCAACGGCGATCCAGACAAGATTCAGGACCACCAGCTGACCGACACGCTTATATAACGCAACGAGTAGCAGGCCGGCAGCACCGGTGAGATTCAAAACAACATTCCCGACACTATGGAGCGGTAAGAGGTTCAGATTCACGAGGCCATAGGCTGCAAGAACCGCCGCCATGCCACACCAACCTATTACCTCAATGACAAGCTGCTTGCGGAGCGTCCTCATGCCACCAAGCTTTGCGTTGCCTGCGTGCGGCACGCCTCACTGTGGAACAATAAATCAGGGTTTTGTTTACAATGAAGGCAGATTAAGACTAAATCATTGCAGTTCGCCCAGGCGCAGTTTTCGTAGTTGTTTGTCTGGCCTTTGCAGTGACTACATTTGCCAATGACGGCCGCATGATCACTAAAGTCAATCGTCATGCGATCGTCAAAAACACGTAAACTGCCTTCCCATAGACCATCGTCACCATAGGCTTCGCCGTATTTTACAATTCCGCCGTCCATTTGATAGACCTCTTTAAAGCCACGATTTATCATAAGACTGCTTAAGATTTCGCAGCGAATACCACCAGTACAGTAGGTGACGACCGGTTTGTCTTTTAGGTCGTCGTACTTGCCACTCTCAAGCTCTTTGATAAAATCATGACTCGTGTGCGTGTCGGGCACGACGGCATTTTTAAACTTACCGATAGCGGCTTCGTGCGCATTGCGACCGTCGAAAAAGACAACATCATCGCCACGCTTTTCGACAAGTTCATTCACCTGCTTTGGCTTTAGGTGAACACCGCCACCAACGACGCCATTCTCATCAACGCGCAGTTCGTCGGCCGCGTTAAAGGCCACGATTTCATCACGATCCTTCACATTAAGACGCGGAAAATCATCGCGCGTACCATCACTCCATTTAAAAACCATATCTTTGAAGCCAGAAAATTCTTTAGTGGCTTTAATGTAGGCTTTGAGATCTTCCAACTCACCACCGAGCGTTCCATTGAGACCATGGGCGCTGATAAGAATTCGTCCCTTTAGATTGAGACTCGCTGCCAAGCTTTTTTGCCATAACTTCATCGTTACCGGGTCGGCAATTGGCGTAAATTTGTAATAAAGAATAATTTTTTGCATCGGGAGTAGTATATCATTTTTTGGCTTGTAGGTCACGGTATTCACCCCAGACCAGCCAGATAATCACCGCATCAAGAATAGTGAAAAGCGCCATGCCAATCGTTGGATGAACGATCAAAACGTATGCTTGGTATACCAAAAAAGCGCCGAGAATTGCAAGCGCCACGGGATAGGCCCGAACGATTTCTTTCAGCAGGCAATACACTAGGCCTAACTTCACCAAGCCGTGAATAGTTAAAAATAATATCAAGAAGGTCAGTCCGCTACGCGCAAGCTCGCCGTCGACGCGCGCCACATACTCGGCAATAAATTGAGAGACTTGGGCGTGATGTTCGCCAAACTCCTTGGCCAGGCCGCCAAGCACGACATGTACAAGTTGCGGTGAAATGAGAAGCGCCACGCCAGTTATGAGTTCCGCCAGACCGTCAAAACCCTTTACACCAACACCAATCTTATAAATTACTTCAAAATACGGTTTCTTGCGTAGTGGTATGTGAATATGTTCTGTCATATGCTCCTAATTATACCTCTTTTACTTGCAATCGTAGATACAATACGACATACTACCAAGTACTATGACCTGCGGGTCCTCTATTCGACTACGTTTGGACGCACCAAACCGCTAACGATATCTTATCTATTAACGACATATACCACGCAACAAGGAGTACCGCCGTGAACACCAACGCAAACACTATCAAATTTTACTGGCAACAAATTAAAAAGTATAAACTCAGCTTTTTCGTTGCAGCGATCTGTACGCCGCTTGCCGCGCTGGCGGTTGACGTCATGCTACCATACTTCCTGAGTCAAACAATCGGCGGCCTAGCGCCGCTCAATCAAGCGGCAATTCAGCATAATATTACGCTGGCTATTATTGTTGCCTGCGTTGGTGGCATCCTCAATCTCGTTGGCTTCCAAACACTCTCCCACCACGAAGCTCACATTCGCTACGAGCTTGGGAAAGAAACGTTCCAAAGACTTATCGGTAAGGATATTAGTTTTTTTGCCAACGAAAAAATTGGTGCGCTCACCAGTCGCTATATCGATTTTTTACGTAGCCACGTATCCCTCCAAGACCTTTTGATTATTCGCACCATGAGCTTCGTAATTTCCGTCGGTACGGGCCTCGTGATTGTCGGTTTCCAATCGCCTCTCCTCGCGGTCGTCCTTGCCGTGCTTTTGCTTCTGATTATCCTACAGGTGAAATTCAGCATCAAGTTTCGTGCGCCCTATCGCCACGCCCGTAAGCGACTCATCGCCGACTCAAACGGCGCCGTTGCCGACGCCTTAACAAATAGCATTATCGTGAAAACGTTCGCCGGAGAAAAAACTGAACTTTCGCATCTTAATGGCATCAACGCCAATTATTTGAAAGCCTACATGAAAGACTTTAGACTCATGAGCTTCGAAGGTACGGCGCGCGTTTCTATCATGATGGCCATTCAGATCATTGCCATTAGTCTTTGCGTGTCGTTAGTGTCACATGGCAGCATGAGCGTGCCAGTTGCTGTCTTTATGCTCGTGTATTTGCAGCGCATTGCCTCGCAGTTGTTTACGCTGGGTGATATGCTCAACGGCTACGACCAAGCACTGTTAGAAGCTGCGCCTATGAGTGATATTCTCATGATTGACAATGATGTTATTGATAGCAAGGGTGCCGTGGCGCTTCATGACATCACGCCGGTCATCAATTTTAATCAGACCTCCTACCACTATAAAGATAGTTCAGCGAATGTTATCGACGCCCTCGACTTATCGATTGCGGCGGGCGAAAAGATTGGCCTCGTCGGATCATCCGGAGCGGGTAAAACAACCCTCACCCATCTTTTACTCCGCTTTGCCGATGTGACCAATGGTACCATCTCGATTGACGGTCATGACATACGAGATATCACCCAGGAAAGCCTACGTCAACACATCGCCTACGTCCCACAGGAGCCGATGCTGTTTCATCGTAGCCTCCGTGACAACATCGCGTACGGCAAACAAGGAGCGACCGACGAAGAGATTCGCCGTGCAGCCACGCAAGCGAATGCGCTCGACTTTATCGAAAAGCTACCACAACAATTTGACACGCTCGTTGGTGAACGTGGTGTCAAGCTCAGCGGCGGACAGCGCCAACGTATCGCTATCGCCCGAGCCCTCTTAAAAGATGCGCCAATTCTCGTGCTCGACGAAGCCACCAGCGCACTTGATAGTGCAAGCGAAAAACTGATTCAAGACGCGCTGACAAAACTAATGAAGGGCCGCACCAGCATTGTAATCGCACACCGCCTTTCCACCATCGCCAAACTTGACCGTATCGTCGTCCTCGATAATGGCACCATCACCGAACAAGGCACGCATAACGAATTGCTGTGCCAAAAAGGCATCTACGCCAAGCTATGGTCACACCAATCTGGCGGCTTTATCGAAGAATAATACTACAGTATATTATTTACTACTTGAAAATACAGGCAGAGTACGTTATAACGAGGGTAGCCTGAGTGTTTCCATGAATACTCTGTGGGTATAACAACCCAAAAGGCATACGTTCATTTATAGTTTTTCTGGGGGCGAACATCGTGTCTCAACCAATGTCGTCAAAAAGATTAAAGTCAAAGGCGCGGCGTATTGCATCTGAAGCGCAGCAAGCCGACAAAGAAAAGGCGCGCTACAACGATCGGGTTGCAGAAACAGCCAATGATATTGTTGCCGCGCTGTCACTCGAGCACAATCAGGGTGAACTCTACTCATACGACTACGAGGCCCTTTTGCTGATGCTCGCCTACGACATCAAGCTAGGCCCGGATGCTCGGTCAAGAAGACAACACGAAGAAGATCGCCGGGCATTTGCCCGTGGCACGCTCGACACGCGAGTCTCCACCTCGGAAACTCATCGCCAGATGGAAGCTCGCAGGCTTATGCACGATGCTGTCAGCTTCGCAATCAGCGAGCAAATGATCGTCACGCTTCCTCCGCAAGAGGATGGCATGGTGGCGTTGCATTTGACCGTAGGGCAGCTCAATGCGTTCAAGATGGAACATCATCGCGAGCAAGCGGAGCCCACCGAGGACGAAGAGTCTGCCCGCTGGACCGTTCGTTTTGTCGACCAAGCGCCACTGCCTGATTACGCATACCTCCAGGCGCCGCACGTGCACGTCAGGCAGGCTCCAAAAAACCCGCTATTCACGTCAGTGGACACGGAAGACGACATGCTGGTGCTATCAGGGCGTCAAGCTTCACTCACTAGAGGATGGGGGCAATAATCACCACCTAGAGCTATAAATGAACAAGTCGGAGCACTGCGCTCCGACTTTTTCATGCCACACAAACCCAGCAGCGCCCTAAAGGTCAGTTACCTCTGCTCGTGTCACCCTCTCGTTACGACGAGCTCGCCCGCGGTGACTTGAGTGTTTGGTCGAAGTCGCAATGGCAGCTTGTGTAGTCATGACTGCCGCCGCTCTACGTTCGACTGCGCCGCGCTCAGCACGACGACGCTGAACCTCTTCGGGTGCTACGATTGTCCCTCGGCTATCTCGCCGAGAACCACGCTCTTGATACGCCGTTGCTTGGTCTACGTAGCGATGACCGCTCAGTGGCCGAACCATCACTTTGCGCCCAAGCAATTCTGGTATTTCAGAAGCGAGGAGTGGATATAACTCCTTCGAAAGTGTTAAGTACGCAGTGTTGTTAACATAGAAAACGGGGATATCAACAAACTCTTGCGTGAGATCGTTATAGAGTGTTAGCCTCTCTGGTGACTGCGACAAAATTTCCTGACGGACTTCGCTTGTCACCTCCGACAGTTGCTGTGGCACAGTAAAGGCTGGTACGCTCGATAGTGACGCCGTCTCAGTTGGCATATTCTGGCGGATAATCGCTTTCATACGCTGGACAACACGATCGATATCGAGCAGCCTATCGGTGCGATGTTGCAGCTGACGGAGCTCGCTGAGCTGCTGCCGAAAAGCTTGAATACTGGTCGGTAACTGTTCGGCGCCCTCAAAGTCATCATCGAGCACGCGGTCCAATAAAACTTCGCGCGTTTCGTGTGATGAATCGGCGTCTTGCCAGTAATACTTTTCAATTGGTCGGCCATCAAAAAACACCGCGTATTGTTCCTGTACAACGCCGCTTTTATCTATCCGGTACTTCGAACGTTTGCGGTCTTCGATACGTTCTGGCACAAATTCACGCAAGCTGTCAATGTCGACCCGAAAAGCATTCGTGACGAGTCGTACCGTAGAATAGTTATTTTGCGTTATCCGGCCAATATTATACGCTTCACCTGCCACCAAATCGCCAGGCTTAGTCCACAGTTGACTGTCTTTTGTTTTGCGGCGTACTTTTTGCACACCGTCTGCGTAGCGACCATTATTTTGAGCGCGATACACTTGGTCAATACCGCTGATCATACAGGCCTGAAGCTGTGCTCGTTCCACATCGGTTGGTGATGTCAGATCATCTGGATCAAGCTCTAAGCGTCGCGTTATTAGACCCTTATATGCTTTAGAAGCTCGATTAAACCTCTGCTCAACAATACCATTCTGTCGTCGTTCGTCGTCGGTCATCTTCATCGCTTCAATAAATATATCGAGACCGACGAGTAGGTCGGTGTCGCGCTCTTTTGATAAGCGCTGAATCTGCGCCCTATTCATACCTCGGGAATGAACACCGCCCGCTTGTTGCACCGCCAACGCGGCAGCCATTTGCATTTGGACCGCCTGGCTATATTGGTATGTTTCGCTCATCATACGCGCAGCCTGCGCATCAAGAGGCAAGCCCACCATTTGCTCGCCGGTCTTTTCTAACTGAAAACCCGTCAATCCAATAGCTCCCAGGCGGCGCAGGCGTCGTAGGGCCAGCTCTACCTCGTGAGATTCAGGCACCGCAAGCAAATCCTTGCACGAGTTTAACCCCATCTTGCCCAACTTCATCAATACTTCGTCGGGGCGTTTACATAAAATCTCTGGCAAATCATATTCGTCTATTTCATCGAGAGATAATGGCACGGGATAGCCAGCAAGACGCACTAGCTCATAATAGCCTTGCTTAGTTCGCCCGCAACGTCCTTTGCGCTGGTCGCGCGCCGCCCGAGACGACGGTAGTACCTCAAGCGACTTGTCGCCGATGTTTAGGCGTGGTGAGCGTGACATTCCACTGTCGAGTACCACATCAACATTCGGCGTTAAGCTCGTCATTGCAACATCTGTTGCAATGACGAGCTTACCTCCCGGATAATGAGCCAACGCTAATTCCTGCTCGTCGGCAATCTGGTCGCCATGCAATCCGAGGATCGTATAGCTACGAGGTACACGCTCACGTAGGCGTGCAGTCGCTCGACGAATATCACTTATGTCTGGCACAAATAGCAAGATATCACGCCCGAGACTTGCGTGCTCAGCTGCTGCCGTGTAGGCATCCCGATACACAGGCCGCGATTCTTCTTCCAAACTTTCGCGAGCCACCTGAGACGGACGCGGAACGCTTACGCTTCCGTTTGGTCGCACTGGACGACCGTTTAGCATTGGCCGGCTGGCTGTATAGTCGCGTTCCTCGATTGGATATGTTCGGCCTTCAATATCAATAATTGGTGCAGGTACGCCATTTTTGTCGGCAAAATAAGCCGCCTTTTCGTCAACGTCGACGGTTGCACTCATGAGGAGTACGTCGATGCCTCGTTGCTTGGCAAGCATCATAAGTAAGTGCATATTAGTTTTATCTTCATGTATCTCATCAATGACGAGCAGCGTGCGATCGTCGCCAAGTGTGCGGTCAGAAATCAACTGCTGGACAGGAATACCGTCAGTCAAAATTGTGAGTAAATTAGTAACATCATTATAGTCACTGTCCGGCGCTGTGTGCCAGCCAACCGTCTGCTTGGCCAGCTCTTCACCTAGTAGCGGCGCAAGCTTTGAGCGTATATACTGTGCAGTCGAGCGAGCAGCAACCACCCGCGGTTGTGTTACCAAAACTCGACTATAGCGGCCCGATTCCATAGCAAATAATGTCAGCTCGGTCGTTTTACCCGTACCTGTTCGGCTGCGAGCAACGACCGCAGAGTGATCTTCAAGCGCTTCCAAAAAGCGTTCCCGGTGTGGCGCGACGACCGTATCTTTATTACCAAGCTTATATGTGCCGCGGGCAGGCACCAGAACCAACGACCCATCTGGCTGCTCTTCATACTGTTCAGGCCACTCAAGGTCCGGTAAACGCTCGAGCGTTTGCCAGAAACTTTTATCAACTTGCTCAAAATCTTGCTCTAGCAGTACTTCAGACACTTATCAACACATCCTCTGATTAATCATATGGTCATAGCATTTCATCTACAACCTCTCCGGCTTATATCATCACTATACAATAAAAAGAAAATTCCGCACTATAGATAATAAGAAAATCCGCTGTCTAATTGACAGCGGATTTTACAGGTCGCCTGTGGCTGAAAAGATCTATTACTTCTTTTCTGGCTCACCCGCTTCAGTAGCTGGCGTTTCGGCACCATTCTCAACAGCAACGTCTTCAACATCTTCGGCGTCACCACCAGCAGCATCGTTAGCCGCCTGAAGTGCGCTTGGTTCGTAGACATTGGCAACGACGAGGTCCATGTCTTGGTCTAGATCGGCAAACTCAACGCCTGTTGGCAGCTTAATGTCAGCAATCGTTAGCTTATCTTCATGTGTG
This sequence comes from Candidatus Saccharibacteria bacterium UBA4727, assembly GCA_002404195.1. Classification (GTDB taxonomy): domain Bacteria; phylum Patescibacteriota; class Saccharimonadia; order Saccharimonadales; family Saccharimonadaceae; genus UBA6022. Next base: position 41,204 of record DHJF01000040.1, read on the forward strand.
GCAAGCGCAACAATTGACATTTCAAGTGACTCTGGCAAGTTGGCAGGGAGTGCCTTGATTTCAATCTTTTCAATCGCTTGCAGTACAATCAACCCAGCTTTTTCAGCGGCGCTTTCGCCTTCGCCAATGAGCACGATTGAGACTTCCGTCACAATTTTTTCATTTTGCTTAATGGTATGAAAAGCAACGTGACGAAGCGTGTGTTTGACAGGGTCCATGTCGATCGTTTTAATGATGGCAAGTTTCTTTTTACCATCAAGCACAAGGTGCACTGGCGTGTGTTTACCAGCTGCGCGAACAACTTTTGCCGTCTCAACGGCTGAGGCTTGCGTGGCAATCGCATCTGTCTTACCACCATACACAACACTTGGTGTAACGCCCTGCTTGCGTAGTTTGGCAGCTTGTTTGCCGTGGGCAGTACGGTTATCTAATGTCAGTGAAATTTCGTTCATAGTCCTCCTAAATTCGGTCTATATATATTATACCACGATACACGAGCTACGACAGAGCCTGGTCATCTGTATCATTTTTATAGAGACGTGCTAAAATAAAAGTAGTTATGATACCTGGATTTGACTTAGCTTCGTTTGCGACATCTGCCGGCCCTGTGCTGGCTGTTGTCGTGCTAGCCGCCATTATCTTTGCCGAATCAGGCCTGCTGATTGGCTTTTTTCTGCCAGGTGACAGCATTTTGTTTACCGCAGGCTTTTTAGTAGAAGCCGGTAAGTTGAACTTCGACATTCACCTGCTGGTTGTCATTGTCTTTTCAGCAGCCGTTTTGGGTGATGCCGTCGGATATTTATTCGGCAAGAAGATTGGGCGACGTATTTTTAATCGACCAGACTCACTCATCTTCCGACAAGAAAACATTGTCAAAGCCGAAGAGTTTTACGCAAAACATGGTGGCATTACCGTTATTATCGGCCGCTTCATTCCCGTCGTTCGTACCTTCGTACCTATCGTCGCTGGTGTTGGCAAAATGAGCTACAAAACGTTCCTCTCGTATAACGTCATCGGCGCATTGCTATGGGCTGTTGGCATCACCTACGCTGGCTTCATCATCGGCAGCGGCCTGCGTGCCATGGGCGTCGACGTCGACACCATTCTTCTGCCTATTATTGGCCTTATTCTTCTGCTTTCTATTTTGCCGCCTGCTATTCACCTACTAAAAGACAAGAAGCAACGCAAGGCTCTTTGGCAGGGCACTAAAAGGCAGTTCGCCATCTTGTTCCGAACAAAGACTAAATAGTCTCCCGCGACTACCTTGCTGTGTTCTGGCGTAGCACGCGCTCATTGACAAGACGCCAATGCGTCGATATAGTACTGCGTACTGTTCCAGCAACCAAAAGGTGGTGAATTATGATCACAACAGTTCGACCTGTAACGGCAGCACCAAAAGCCGACATCGGTATGGGGGAGGAGCGGTAGAAAATACCACTCAGCAGTACGCCCGCGTCATCCAGAATATGGACGACGCGGACGGCTTTACTTTTATTTGCTTTTTAGCATCGTTTTGAGGTATTGCCCAGTAAACGATTTTGCCACCTTGGCCACATCTTCTGGCGTCCCTTCAGCCACGACAACACCACCACCAAGTCCGCCCTCGGGTCCCATATCGATAATATGATCGGCAGATTTAATCACATCAAGATTATGTTCAATAATCACCATACTGTTGCCACCTTCAATCAGCCGTTGCAGAATCGCGAGTAGGCGTTTGACGTCGGCACTGTGCAAACCAGTCGTCGGCTCATCGAGGATATACAGTGTTTTGCCAGTCGCACGGCGTGACAACTCGGTTGCGAGCTTAATACGCTGCGCTTCACCGCCGCTAAAGGTCGTGGCTGGTTGCCCAAGGCGAATATAGCCCAGGCCGACTTCAACTAGTGTATCCATCTTGCGTGCAATCGCTGGCACGTTCTCAAAGAATGTTGCGGCTTGCTCTACCGTCATATCGAGAATGTCACTAATCGTCACGCCCTTGTATTTAATTTCGAGTGCTTCGCGGTTGTAGCGCTTGCCTTTACACTCGTCGCAGGTGACATAAACATCCGGCAAGAAATGCATTTCAATCTTAATCATACCGTCACCTTGACAGTTCTCGCAGCGGCCACCCTTCACATTAAAGCTAAAGCGACCAGCTTTGTAGCCGCGAATATTCGCCTCGGGCGTGCCAGCAAAGAGTTCGCGAATCGGCGTAAAGACACCGGTATAGGTTGCTGGGTTAGAGCGTGGGGTACGACCAATGGCCGACTGATCAATCACAATCGCTTTATCAAGATATTTAATACCCTCAATATTTTCGTGAGCACCAGGCACGGTCTGGGCACGGTGTAGGCGCGCCGACAGTTCTTTTGCCAAGATGTCATTAACGAGCGTCGATTTACCACTACCGCTGACACCACTAACAACCGTCATTACTCCCAGTGGAAATGCCACGTCGATATTTTTGAGATTATTTTCGCGGGCGCCGCGAATGATGAGTTGACGATCTTTCATAATCGTCCGACGCTTTTTCGGTACATCAATCTTTTCAGTGCCCGCCAAATAGCGACCAGTAATACTGTCTTTGTTTGCCGCCACTTCCTCGGGCGTCCCAGCCGCGACGACATTACCGCCAGCCACGCCAGCGCCCGGACCGATATCCAGGAGATAGTCCGCATGGCGAATCGTGTCTTCGTCGTGCTCGACGACAAGCACGGTATTGCCAAGGTCGCGCAGGCGCTTGAGAGTAGCAATTAAACGATCGTTATCACGCTGGTGCAAGCCAATCGACGGCTCATCAAGGACGTACAACACTCCCTGCAGACCCGAGCCAATTTGCGTCGCCAAGCGGATACGCTGCGCTTCACCGCCACTCAGCGTATTGGCTGCGCGGCCAAGTTCCAGATAATTCAAACCGACATTGCTCATAAAGCCGAGGCGAGCCGTAATCTCTTTCATGATTTGACGCGCAATAAATAGCTCTTGATCAGTTAATTTCAACGTATTCTGGAAGAGATCAAGCGAATCATCAACACCAAGATTACAAATATCCATAATACTGAGGCCATGAACGGTCACTGCTAAAACAACCGGCTTCAAACGAGCACCCTTACAGGTATAGCATTCGCGGTCACGCATAAAACGCTCGATATCTTTGCGCATAAATTCGCTGTCGGTTTCCTTGTGACGGCGTTCCAAGTTTGGAATCACGCCTTCATACACAGAGTCGTAACTACGTCCCACGCCGAGCTGCACGTTGTATGTCTCAGTACCGGTACCATAGAGGACTTTCTTTAAGTCTTCGCTACTTAGTTCACTCACCGGCACGTGCAAGCTAAAGCCATGAACGTCAGCCACGGCAGCCAGGCGCTTCATATACCACGCATCACTGTTGACGCGGTTATACGGACGAATCGCGCCCTCGGCAATCGTCAGATTCGGATTAAAGACCAGGTCAGGATCAACCTCCAAGCGGCTTCCGAGGCCGGTACAAACCGGACAGGCGCCTTGGGGTGCGTTAAAACTAAACAGGCGTGGCTCTAATTCGGGAATATCCTCGTTTGGATGATTGATACACGCATACCGCTGGCTGAAAACGACCACTTCATTTGTCGTGGCGTCCAGTAGCTCGACGACGCCCTCGGCAATATCAAGTGCCTGCTCCACCGACTGCGTAACGCGGCCGAGCATGTCGGGATTCATCGCAATACGATCAACCACGATTTCAATGTCGTGTTTGTAACTTTTTTGTAGTTCTGGGAATTCATCCAGCGCATAAACAACACCATCGACGCGCGCGCGAGCAAAGCCAAGTCGACGGTATTGGTCGGGGATGTGCGCAAACTCACCTTTTTTCGCCTTTACAATTGGCGCGAGTACCATCAAGCGCGTGCCGCTTTCAATCTTCATAATTTCATCGATAATTGCTTGTGGCGTACGGCGTGAGACTTCATTGCCACAGATTGGGCAGTGTGGTACGCCAATACGCGCGTACAGTAAGCGAAGGTAATCGTAAATTTCCGTCACGGTCGCCACCGTCGAACGAGGGTTGCGGCTCGTCGATTTTTGATCTATCGAAATAGCCGGGCTTAGGCCTTCGATTTGATCGACATCAGGCTTGTCCATCGTACCTAAGAACTGGCGCGCATAGCTGCTGAGGCTCTCCACATAGCGACGCTGGCCTTCGGCGTAAATCGTATCAAACGCCAACGAAGACTTACCAGAACCAGATAGGCCGGTAATGACCACTAATTTATCACGCGGAATCTCCACGTTGATATTTTTGAGGTTGTGCTCACGGGCACCAGTGACACGAATAAACTCTGGCATAACGACTAATTATACCATGATTTACCTTACTTTTTCCAGTGAGACTGACATCAAATAGCTCGGCACCATGTACCTCACGTATTATATTCCGCTTATCGTTGCACCTATTTGACAGGGGTGCTATATTCGTATCAAGTTTAAGTCAAAAAGAGGTGGAAAAATGAAAAAGAGTATTTTTATCGTTAGCTTGTCAGTCATCGGACTGGTTATATGTAGTAAATTCGGCATTTTGCAGGCTCTTTTACTCTTCTTGCTTGTCGGCGCCATTCCTGGCACGACACTCACCGTACCATCAAGTTTGATGCTCTTCTTCATTCTCATCGCCGCTTGGCTCGTCATCTTTCGCTTCACCGCACTGAAAGCTCTTGAAACTCGTGCGATTGCCCGTCTCGCGAAAACCTACAACGAACGAAAAAACCACCTGCCAAAACGTCGCTTCGGCCAGGTTTAGTCTTCAGTTTCTTGATTGCTGATATCTGTCGGCATCACATTTTCAGCCCAGAGGTGCAGTTCTTGTAAGATAAACTGCTTGCTATCATCCGTTTCAGTCGCAGCCAGTCGGTTGAGGGATTTCATGAACCCGGGCAGCTGCCGACCAATCCGACTCGTCCGCCATTCTTCCCAGGCGCGTGATTCAGTCTCACTTAGGCTAGCTGGAAAATTACGCGCCTTGTAGTGCAGAAGTAATGGCGACAACCGTTCATCACTAAAGGTTGGTTGAAAATCAGCCAACGTATGTAAATCAGCATTACGGACCGTTTCGATCCGTAGTTTGTCGCGTGCATCCACAAACCCATCATAGAGCTGCGCTTCGGGGTCAATTGCTTTTTTAAAATCGGCCTTGTTTTCAAAGGTTGAGCGAACATTCTCAGCAAAATGCGGCGCAGCCACCAAAATCGCTTTGTGCTTTTCAATAATTTCAGGAGTGAGTTTGATGCGCGCCCAGCCGTCGCTCTGCTGCAGCACACCAAGGGGCGCAACAGCTGGTGCCCGGTTGTACTGTAATTCTTTGACGGGCAATTTTACAAACCCCTCTTTTTGGCGTTCTTCCCACGTAGCAAACACTTTTTTCGCCAGTTCTTTACTATCAAGGCCGATGAACGGGGTTGGATCGTAGCGCAGGTCATACACCATCACGTTTCCGTTCTTACCTGCCGTCAGTGGAAAGGCCACGGTGGTTTTATCAAATTCGCCGTCGTAGCGCCCACTGGTGTACACGAATGGTTTTTTATCTTCAAGATTGACGAGCTGCTTGACCTTATTTTTATCGCGCATCTCCAGTAGGTAGTTATAAAGCTGCGGCTGCTTCTGTTTGATTAACGCAGTCACGGCGATCAACGCCTCAACATCACTCAGAGCGTCGTGCGCTTTGAGGTGATCAATCCCGTTGAGCTTCGTCAGTAGCTCCAGGCGATTTGTCGCCGTGCCGTCTTCGTTCACCGGCCACTCAATACCTTCGGGCCGTAGCGCACGCGT
>DHJF01000040.1:47334-64110 GCA_002404195.1 Candidatus Saccharibacteria bacterium UBA4727
ATTTTGGCAAACTCCGCCTCGCTATAGCCGTCGGTCACAGTCTGCTGCGGTGTGATACCGGTTACCATCAACGCTTCGGGTGCGGGCAAGGTGTCGTCATTGAGCCGTACAAGCACGTTATAGGGCTCGCCAATCGGTTGCAAGTCCATGTCAGTCCGAATACCAGCAAACTGCATAATCCGATCCTCACGCGCGCTCAGCCCGCTGGTCTCAAGATCGTAGAAAAAGAATGTTTTAGCCATTGCCTTTATTGTACCATTTTTAGAAAAGAGAATAATCATGGGTAATAAAAAGCGCGCCGACTGGGCGCGCTACGAGAAATTGGTCTATTTTATTGCTCCAACAGGTTGAAGGCACTGCCACCAATAAGAATCTTGCTGGTGCCGTCAGCACCCTGGCGGCGTAGTTCGTGGCTGACGCCAAGCTTGCGCATAATGTGACGCAGACGATCAACCGACTCGTAGTTGTCGTAGTTGGTACGGCGGGCAAACTTTTCGATTTTGTCACCACGGACAATAAAGACACCCTCTTCTTCACCCTTTTCGACGGTCCAAGATTCTGCCAATTGACCTTCGGTCAGGCCGATGACCGGCAATTCGCCGTCGTCCTCTAGAGCCTCTTCGCTTGCCGCAAGTTCAGCGGCACGCGCCGCCTGCACTTTGTCGCGGAGCGCACGCAGAACGTCGGTCAGGCCTTGGTGGGCTTGCGAAGAAATCGCAAAGACCCGTGCATCGCTATTAGCCACCGCTTTAACAGCGTCGACTTGCATCTGAATAATATCTTCGTCAAGACCTTCAGTTTTTGTCAGAGCAATCACCTCTGGGCGTTTGATAAGTTCTGGACTGTACGAAGCGAGTTCGCCGCGGATAGTTTGATAGGCCTTGGCAATGTCGTTGTCATAGGCGTCAATCAGGTGCAGCAGTACCGCAGTTCGTTCGACGTGACGCAAAAAGGCGTCACCCAGGCCTTTGCCTTCACTGGCACCCTCGATAAGACCGGGAATATCGGCAATCAATAGGCTGCTTTCGTCGATATCCGCGACACCAAGATTCGGTGTGAGCGTCGTAAAGGCGTAATCGGCAATTTCTGGACGGGCGTTACTGACCACGCTTAAGAAGGTAGATTTACCGGCGTTCGGAAAACCGACCAGACCAACATCAGCCAGTAGTTTCAGCTCGAGTTCGGCGTCAAAGGTGCCGCCTTCCTCGCCGAGCTCGGCCATGCGCGGCGTTTGGCGAACCGATGATTTAAAGTGAGCGTTGCCGAAGCCACCATCGCCACCATGAGCGATAATCACTTGTTGGCCGTTCTCTGTTAAGTCGGCAATCATTTCGCCGTTACGTTTCACGAGTGTACCCATTGGGACTTTAACGATGAGATCGTCGCCCGATCGGCCGTGCATTTTTTGCTTTGAGCCATTCTGGCCAGGCTTCGCTTTTAACTCTGGTTTAAAACGAAAATCAATCAGCGTGTTGACATTCTCAGAAGCTTCGAAGATAACGTCACCGCCTTTACCGCCGTCACCGCCGTCTGGCCCGCCTTTGTCGACGTAAATTTCGCGACGAAAACTAACGCAGCCGTTGCCGCCTTTGCCCGCTTGAATAAATACTTTCGCTGTGTCAACAAACATAATTACTCTTAGTATAGCAAATTCGCCTCTGTTTTGACAGAGGCGAATTATATTTCGTAATTATTGAATTGATCTAACTCTAGTGGATGTAGTTAAAGTTACCGATAGCGTTAGCGGGAATTGTACGCATATCGACAGCAAAGGCGCCACCGGCAGCATAGTTATTCATCTCACTAATGGTGATAGAGCCGTCACCGTTGACTGATTCAACCACACCAACGTGACCATAGCCACCACCGTTTTGGATCACCGCACCACGTGATGGTGTCGAGTTGACGACAAAACCAGCATGACCAAGCGTATAGGCCCATTCGGCAGCGTTACCAAGGATGCCACCAGGCAACGCCAGGCCCATTGCAGCGCGGCGTTCAATCGCCCACCAGGTACATTGACCGTTAGCACCACTGTTGCGGAACGAATAGATGTTGCTCGATATCAAACTGTAGGGATTGATAACCTGGAGGTCGCCGCCGCCAAACCCACCGGCAAAACGAGTTGTACCGTAGGCAAAACCACGTGCCGCAAATGGCGCCACATAGCCTGGACGTTCAGTGGTTGGAACGATACCGCTTGGCAGGACAATGCGATTACCAGGTACCAGGCCACTGAGCTCAAGGTCGTTAAAGACGGTGATATTTTGGACAGTTGTACCAAACTTGGCAGCAATACTATCGAGCGTATCATTGGCCTTAACCGTGTAAAGAACACCGTCGACTGGCAAAATAGTCAGCGTATTACCGACAGTCACGGCATCGGTCGCCAGGCCATTCGCCCACTTGACAGTGTCGGTCGCAATATTAAACTGTGCAGCGATGCTCGTGGCGGTGTCGCCGTCTTTGACGACATACTCTTTAAGCGCACGGTTATTGGCGAGCGGCTGAATAATTTGAGGTTTTGTAATAGTGCTGCTGTCGTTCTGCTGCGCAAGCTGGCTCTGAACAGATAATGAGACCGCCTGGTTAGCCAGGTTGACTGCCACAGGCAAATCAGCGCGCTGGGCAATGCCAGCGGCAATATTAGTCGCCACAATCTGGTCAACGGATGGTTGACCAATGGTGGTTGAGGTAGAAGATGAAACAGGCGCTGAGGCGTTGACAGTACTATCTACTTGCTTTGGTGGCTGATAGCCGATAGCGACCACGGCAATCACTAACAGGAATATGCCAGAATAAATTGCAGTTGAAGTTGATTTAATACCGAGCTTCGCACGCCGAGAACGGGTGCGAGTTTTCAATACTTGCTGCTTCAAAGCAACGTTCGTATGAGCAAGGCCCGTGAGGGCTTCTGATTCACGAATTATCGTTCTCCTGCCTCTCGTATTACTACAAGGGCGTCTACCTTACTTTGTCTTTCTTCTCGCAAATAGAACAGGATATATAGTCGACCAATTGGTTAATTTATATAAAAAACTTAAAAGTTATTTCGATATCCGTAACGACATTTGTTGGCAGGCTCATTCATGATTCGTAACTGCCCACTCGCATATGCAGTCGCAAATTCCGCATTTAGTAGACGAAGTCATAAATGTGCTATACCCAGTTTAACAACTATTGCTTTTTATGTCAATTTGTTTTTTAAAATACATAATCTACCAGCCCCTTAAGGGATTGCGCAGAGTTGCTGACAGTGTACTTTATTTGCTTCATGCTCGGCGTCAGTGGTAGCAAAGTACGTCTTGCCGTCGTCGCCGCTCAAAAAGAATAAATACTCACCGGCCGCAGGATGTGCAACAGCTTTCAGGGCAGCCAAGCTCGGCGCACTGATGGGACCTGGCGGCAGCCCTGCATGAATGCGGGTGTTGTACGGCGTATCCACCGATACGGAATGGCTCGTACCCGCCTTGTCGGCCCCGTAATAGGCCGTGACGTCCGACCCGAGCGGCATACCAACGCTCAGGCGCTTCAAGAATACCTGCGCCACCTGTGGCATGTCAGTTGGGCGTGAGCCCATTTCAGCTTGGACGATGGACGCCAAGGTAATACCTTGGTACAAATCCAGCCCCTGCGCTTTAAACCCAGCCACGATATCGTTATCGACAATTGCCGTGTTGAGCGTTGAGAATGCCAGAGTCAATAGCTGCTCGGCCGTTGTTGAGTCGTCAATCACATAAGTATCACCGTAGACATAGCCTTCTAAATCCGTCCCGACTGGCTTACCAGCAAATAATGGCGAACTATACGTCTTCGCAAGCGCCGCATCTACCTCCGCCTGGCTAAAGCCAGCTCGTAACAACCTGGTTTCAACATCGGTCTTTTTGTTATTTGGTGTATTTGGTGTATTTGGCGCAGCTTTTACAGTGCCTCCCGTAAAGAACGTCACTTTAAACTGATCAGCCTTACCCGATACTAAATGGTCGACAATCAACGCCAGCGACTGTGACGGCGAGAAACTATAACTACCCGCTTTTAACTGGTTGCGTGTCTTTGTCAGCCGTGTATAAATATCAAATGCGCGCGTACTCTGAATAAGTTTCTCCTCAAGGAGTGTGTCGGCAATCTGCGCCGGACTACTGCCGCTGGCGATTGTCACGCGTACGCGCGTCGTGCTTCCGGGGTCGACGGGACGCAGCTGGTATTGATACAGCCCTGCAATCACCGCAGCACACGACAGAAGCAGCAAAACAGCGCCTCCTATCATCCACCATACTCTCTTGATTCGTTTCGGCTTACTCGGCAATACGACGTCGTCTACCGAAGATAGGTCGGGAAAGGTAGGCGTCGAAACATCTGGCGCCGGCTGCGTGACGACAGGCGGCACTGCCGCCGGACGCCGTTTTGGTGGCCGAATGTCCATCTACAACACTCCTAAATAATCTTCGAGAATCAGCGCCGCGGCGAGTGCGTCAATATCACCTTTTTGATATGGCTTACCAGTCGCCTGTAGGCGCTGTTCGGCTAACACACTCGTCAGTGACTCGTCCTGAAAGACGAGTTTTGGCGCAATGTCGTGCAGCTGCGCCGCAAAGGTCTCAACATAGCTTGTCTGGGCGGTCGCCTCACCAGATTGGTTGCGAGGATACCCCACGACGACAACATCGGCGTGCTGCTCAAGCACCAGCTGGGAAATCCGAGCTATTTCATTACCATCAGTTTCAATTGTCTCGAACGGTATAGCGATATGTACACCACTACTGGCAATGGCAACACCAATGCGCTTTTCACCCACATCGAGTGCGAGAAACGTCCTACTTGCCATTCAGACTGAACTCGACCGTAATGCGCTTGATATCGTCTGGCGCTTTGTTGACCCAGAACGGCCAAAACTTCACGTCAACGTTATCGACACCTTGGATTGCTTCGATTGTTGATTGGATATCACCGAATCTCTTGCCTTTGGTAGCGTTCTTAATCGCCGTATCGTCAATCGTTGGGCCGATTTTCGCCGTCGCCACCATTGTTGCGCCGTAGCCGCTGGTCGCAGCGGTGACGTTCGTGAAGGTAACGTCTTTCGCGCCGTTATCATAGACGCGTTGGGTCTTTGAGTCTTTCAGTTGATTGGCGTAATAGGCGTTCAAGTACTGGTCAATTTCGTTCTTGCTGACGCCCGTGAGCGTGTAATGCACCGAACCAGCCAAGACTGCTTTACCGTCAGTCGATTCTTGATCGACGGCCGGCGTCGCAGCGACGGCGCTCGTATCGGTTTTGAAGCTTTGGTCGATAGAGACAACCCCGCCCGTGAACTGTGAAGCAAGCTGTTTCTTAATGCCATTTGTATCTTGTGAGTTTAGTTGATCGGCCGCTTTTTGTATATCCTCTTTCGTCACAACAGTAATCGTCTTATCAGTACCACCAGCGGTCGCACCTTGGAATGAAGCACTGACTTTATTTGGAGCGCCGCTCACCGCACCGCTTGCACCGTTATATTTCGCACCACTTCCAGCCGCCGTCACTGACACAGTCGCACCTTGGAAGTTAGACTGGCTGATCGCAAGACTCGAATCAGTCGTATAGATCAGCCCGCCCGATGACGTCAAGGCTGTACCCGCCGGAATAGTAACGCCTTTAATGGCAGTTGCTGCATCGCTCGTTGAAAATACAACCGTACCTGTTGCAGTCGCGCCGACGTCCTTTGTTCCCGTCGCCGTAAACGCAATCGACACGTCTTTTTTCACCTGCTGGGTGGTTGCGTGAAGCGTTTTGTTCGCCAGATCAGTCTGACTAGCCGTGTCGAGGGCAACAACGGCGTTCATTGAAGAATCAGTTGTGCGGGCAGCAATAACGACCGTTGCTTTTGGTGCAAAGGCAATTGCCCATATCAAAAAGCCAACCAAACATACAACACCACAGCCAATTAGGAGCAGCTTTTTGCGAAATCGATTGAAATTCGGTACTTTGACCCCGCTCTTCACACGAGCGCGCGCCATTGCTTGACCAGCAACGGGCGGCTTGGCGCGGCCTGCCTCCTCAGCAGCGTTAGCGCCGACGGCAGCATCGATAGCTGGGTTGGTAAAGGCGACCGTGCCCATGCCTGTCGCATCACCAGTACGCTCCAGTTCGCCGACAGGCAGTTGTGAGCCGTCAATAATATCATCGTCATCATCGATACTAAGTGCCGCAATTTCAGGAATTTCTGGTTTGCTTTGGAGATTGCGCGCCACGGGAATTTGCGCCGCAGCCGCAAGGGCAGATAAGGCTTGATTATTACTTATCAGCACCAAGTGCTTCTTATCTTGCTGCGCCGCCCGCTGTAACAAACGCAAATTAACCGCACTCTGCAAGATACCAATTCGTTTTGGCGGTACCAAGGCAACAATTTTCTCGCGGCCAGCTTTAACCTTACCGATTATCGCGGTAATGTCATCTTCAACATCGATATAAATAACGTCTTTATTCATGTTTATATTCGTAGCAGTCGATTCAATTTATCTTTAATCGTATCTGCGTCACTACTCCCTATAATTGTATCATAGCCGACGCGTAGCAAGCCCATAGCCGTAATGAAGGTGTGGTCACTGGCATTACCGGTCGTATCGGTAATCCCGACGACGTCACTTGGTGCCAGCAAGTGGACCGTTGGACGTTTGGTAAACGGTAGGTCTTTATACCATTCTTTGCCAGACAGCGCCTCGACAAGTTTTGTCAGGCTGGCGCCACCGCCACACAGCAAAATACGGTTCGGCAAGTGATCTACTGAATCAAATTCGCTGAGCGCCAGTTCAACGCCGGCCAACCAGACTTCCATCGTCTTATCGATGGCGTCGTTAGCCTGCTTGGCGATTGTTGCTTTGATCTGCTCGCTATCAATATTCACCTTCAGCTTTTCAGCGTCGCCGTAGCTTAAATCCATATCACTTGCAATCGTACGCGTAAAACTACGCCCGCCGATACCGAACATCTTCGTACCTTCGACACCACCGTCGTTCACTACGGCGATATCGGTTGTGCCGCCGCCGACATCGGCTAAAATCGCTGTAAAATTACTACTGGCATCGGTACCTAGCACGCTGCGGCTCACCGCAAACGGTTCAGCCGCCACTGCCACTAATTCGAGCGCCAGTTCATCGGCCACACGCTCCAGCGCGCCAATATGCACCATTGGAGCAAAGGCCGTGTAGATTTGGACAGCGATGTCTTTACCCTGGAAGCCAATTGGATTCGACACTTTGTAGCCGTCAATGTGAATACTAACGAGCGCACTGTTCACGAGTTTCACCTCGACCTCTTGATTGCCTGTCTCAAGGGCAATTTGCTTTTGCGCCTTTGCCTGAGCACGCTCCTGGACCTTTTCAATAATAAATTCCATTTCAGCCGTGTCGAGCGGGCGATCAGGCTGCGGGCGACGGTAACGGACAGTGTTCGTCGTCCCCTTAACGAGCTCGCCGGCAATACCGATGACAGCACGCTTGGCCTGCAGGCCAGCTTGTTCTTCAGCCTTTGACAGTGCCTCTTCGCAGTTACGCACCACACCAGAGATATCGGCAATCGCCCCACTGTGCATATCGCTGACATCTTGACGTGCGCGGCCGACACCAACGATTTCCATCGTGTCGTCGGTCAACTTCGCAATCAACGCTTTTACAAATTCTGTTCCAATATCAAGCGCCACAACGTAATCGTTATTCGGCTGACTTTTCGATTTCAATCGTAATTTTTCAAAAACCATAAGTATATTTATTATATACCATCACGTGTCATGCCGCCAAAGGTTGCATTTTATAGATTATTGTGTCATAGTAAATCTATGGACATGCTTCACCCCGAATCATCACTCGCCACTCTGCTTGAAGCTGAAAAAGACGTCAAGGCACTCGCTCACAGTCAGGCGTTCGAGCTTGCCATGCTCGACAAGCTCGTCGTACGTGAAACGCACTTTCACAGTGACGACGCCTTTACTATTCCTCAGGAAATTACCCCGCCAGGTCTGCGCGATGTCTTTTCATCAGAGCGCAATTACGTCAGCAACGTCACCGTCCGTCTCATTACGACACAGGACCTCAACGACCAGTCGCAGCCAGCTACGGAGCTACAGGCGTGCTTTACCGCTAACAACATCCCCTACAGCCTCCTCAGTAACCTTGACGCGGCCCATCTGCTCTATGAAGGTAGTGACGGCCAAACAGCCAGCATCGAGAAAGAGCTCGACGACGCCATCGGACTCGTAGCTAGCCTGACACTCTGCGTACAGACAGGTGCCGCGCAAATCACCCTCGCACCAGCACGGATACACGACAAACCTCAGCTTGCCGTCCATAGTCAAATCGAACAGTTGCTTCTGACAATCGTCAAAGAGACCGGAAGAATAGATATCGTCACAAAAGCCCTCTTCGACGAGTCCGACGAGAAAGCTATTCTATCCACCTTTACGGAAGCTGAAACCGGTGCAACCGACGAAATTGTCGGCACGCTTCATCTTAACGAGATTACCGACAGCTCAACCCTCGCACAAGAGTCAGAACTGAAGCAAATAGACACCATCCTGCCCGTCGAGGAGCATAGTAGCTACGCGATTATTCAACCTAGCCATATTCCACCGCGCGAGTTTGCCTTCCATAAGCTTAATAATCTTCCCGACATGACCATACCTGATTTCGCACCGGCAGAGTTGTCGCCGCATGACACACCAGTACGATGGCAAGAGCTCTGTCTCCGCTTTATGCAAACCATTGCGCCATTAATGGAACTGTACAATCGGCTGGATGATTCACCTTTTTACGATGATCTCTACGACGATACCATCTAGACGAGGATAGCTTTGACACGGCGAATACCGGCCGAGCTGGATTCTTCTTTGGTGATTTTGAAGGTTTTGCCATCTTCACTCAATTGTCCAGTATGGTCAACGTGCGGGCCACCACAAATTTCAAAGCTGACGCGCTGCGGCTCGTCGCCCATTTTGTAGACTTTGACCGTCTCGCCATACTTATCGCCAAAGGCGCCGATCGCACCCATATCAAAAGCCTCGGCGGTCGGATATTCGTGGAACGAAACTGGTAAATCCCATGAGATCCATTCGTTGACGAGTTTTTCAACTTCGTCGAGTTGCTCACGGGTAACCTTTTCGTCGCTATTAAAGTCAAAGCGCAGGCGTTCTTCGGTAATATTGCTGCCGTGTTGGGTTACGTGGTCTCCGACGACTTTTTTGAGCGCGGCATACATCAGGTGAGTGGCCGTGTGGTATTTCATGTGCTGCAGGGTTTGACCGCCCAGGCCGCCTTTAAACGTGCCCTTGGCGGCAGTTTGGCTGCGCGTGCGCTGCTCGAGCATCTTATCGTCGAACTCTTGACGCCAATTTTCAGACAGCGTTACGTTCTGCTTGAACGCCTCTTCGGTCGAAAGCTCGACAGGAAAACCAAAGGTATCGTAGAGGGTAAATAGTTCGTCACCAGTCAGACCGTTACTCGCAAACTTTTCAAGCTGTTTCAAGCCTTTACGTAGCGTCTGACGGAAGACTTTTTCTTCTTTGACGAGAACAGCGATAATTTCGTCGCGTTTAGCGGCTACCTCTGGGTAGTCAGTCGTGTAGAGATCGGCCACAATCGGGACGATTTCTTCAAAGAAGTTCTGCTCCACGCCGAGATCAAAGGCAAAACGAATCGCCCGACGCAACAGGCGGCGCATAACGTAGCCCTGCTCTTTGTTGGCCGGCACGCATCCATCAACCGCCAGGAAAGTTGCGGCACGCAGATGGTCGGCAATCACGCGCATACTCTCAGTATGGCTTTCGTATTTCTTACCGCTCAGGTGTTGCAACTTCTCGATAATCGGCCACAGCAGACTAATCCTAAAGACATCCGGGCTATCGATTTGAGCCGCAGCGATGCGCTCTAAACCACCACCAAAGTCAACATTGGGACGCTCGAGCGCATCAAAGCTACCATCTTCGAGGCGGCGATATTGCATAAAGACTTGGTTGCCAATTTCCATGAATTGACCGCTGTCACTGGCTGGGTGCGCCAGGCCATAGCCTTCGGCGTGATTTTGCGGACCGAAATCATAAAAAACTTCGCTGTCTGGGCCACACGGATCGCCAATCGGTGTTTTACTGAGGCCGCCGCCACGACTCCACCAGTTTTCGCCGTCGTCGTAAAAGAATATGCGGCCGCCTTGCATACCGAGCTTGTCGCCGTTTTCGGCGCTGCCCAGTTCGACAATCTTATTATCGATACCTTTTTCAGCAAAAACTTGCTGCCAAATACTGGCTGCTTCATCGTCACGCGGAATGCCATGCGCTGCGTCACCAATAAAACAGGTTACGTAAATTTTGCTGGCATCAAGCCCGACGACATCGGTCAAAAATTCAAAAAACCAACGGATTTGCTGCTCTTTAAAGTAATCGCCCATACTCCAGTTGCCAAGCATTTCGAAAAACGTCGTATGGCGATTATCGCCGACATCTTCAATATCTTGGGCGCGCAGACAGGTCTGGCTGTCAACCAGGCGCGCACCCGCCGGGTGTGGCGTACCGAGTAGGTACGGCAACAGTGGCTGCATGCCGCTACCAGTAAAAAGGGTTGTTGGGTCGTCTTTTAATATCAGCGGCGCACGCGAAATAATTGCGTGCTGGCGACTTTCAAAAAACTTCAAATAAGCGTTGCGGATATCTTGAGCATTCATCTCTGTTATTTTATCAGATTATATCAATAAGTCATAGTAGCGAGAAGGTACGGGCGCGTCTAGCTGCAACAAGTGCGCCGCCACTACAGCCCAGTGTCTTCTTCAGCGGCACGCGTCTTGGCATTGTCGTCGAGCTCGTCGTTTCGCTGAGTTTTATCGTCTTCAGCCTGGTCACGTCGACCTTTTAGCTCTCCCTTTTTTTCATGAAATTCATTTTCAAGGTCATTTACCTTAACTTTTAGCTTATCTTTAGCATCTTCTATCTTGTCTTTTGCGTCATCGAGAATACTCATATCGCTACCTCCCTATCTTTATACAATAAGTGTACGCAAAGAAAGTGAAACAATCTGTGAGATAAATTACATATCAAACAATAATGCCGCCGCCAAGGCAGATTTCACCATCGTAAATGACAACCGACTGACCGCTGGCGATGGCGCGCTGTTCGTCATTCAACTTCAAAACGACATTTTCTCCATCATAGGTTAAGGCGGCACTTACCAGTGGCGCGCGGTGACGAATACGAATTTGGTATATGCCTAGCTGCGGCGCTTGATTAATCCAGTGCACACTTGCAAGCCGAATGTCGTCTTTCCAGAGCGTGGCGTCGTTTAAATCGGTCGTGACGTAAACTTCGTTCTTCGCCATATCCTTGCCAACCACGTAATAGGGCAAACCGCCACCAATGTCGAGGCCGTGGCGCTGACCAAGGGTGTAAAAAATCGCGCCGTCATGCATGCCAAGTATTTTGCCCGATTTTTTATCAATAATCTCACCGGGTATTTGCTGCACGTACTGGCTCAAAAACTCACGAATCCCTACTTTTCCAACAAAACAAATGCCTTGACTATCCTTTTTAGCAGCCGTAAACAGGCCGCGTTCTTCGGCCATTTTTCGCACCGTTGGCTTGGTGTATTCACCGAGTGGAAAAAGCGTTTTTGCCAGCGCCTTGCCGGTGACGCGGTACAAAAAGTACGTCTGGTCTTTGTTTGTGTCGACCGCCTGCAATAGCACACCGTCTTTGACCCGGGCATAATGTCCGGTGGCAATCATATCAGCACCATCTTCCAGTGCCGCCTCTAAAAAGAGCTTAAATTTCACTTCTTGGTTACACATAATATCCGGGTTGGGCGTACGGCCAAGCTTATATTCGTCAATCATATACTCAACCACTTTGTGCTTGTATTCATTTTCAAAATCGTAGACTTTGAAGTCGATACCAAGCTGCACCGCTACGCGCTTGGCGTCGGCTAGATCGTCGGCCCACGGACACTTCATGCCCGGTAAGTCCTGCGTCCAGTTTTTCATATAGACGCCGGTCACATCATACCCCTGCTCCTTTAAGAGCGCGGCCGTTAGGCTACTATCAACACCGCCGCTCATACCAACATAGACTTTTGTCATCGTGAACCTCCGACATAGAAGACGGCGATTTTTATCACTTCGCTGAGCGCCAAGTACCAGCCTGTTGGCGTTACCCACCACCAGCTCGACCATTGATTGTCAGTCGCGACCGGATGGTTACGCACCGTCACGCCACTGGAACGACTCGCGAATTCAAGCCCAGCTCGGCGCTGATGATAGGCTGAGGTAACAAGAATAACGGAAGTAATGTGATTGGTTTCAAAAATAGATTGCGTCTTTTCGGCATTCTGCTTGGTTGTCTCGCTATACTCTTCGGTGATGATGTCGCTATCTGGCACGCCGGCCGCGTGAGCTTCTCTCTTCATGACCGCCGCATTACTCGGACCAGATTTATCTTGAGCGGCACCTGAAAAAATCAGCTTTGGTGCCCAGCCATTTTGATATAATTTAATCGCTTCACGGGTACGCGCCGCCGTGTCGCCACCACTAACCGCCACAATTGCGTCGGCCGTCTGGCACGGCGCGGCGTCGCTCGGCTGCGCAGTGCAGTGCGCTAAATCGTTTGGCCCCAAATACGCCGTCATGCCAATAACACCTACAACAATGACAACGAGAGCAACGATGATAAATTTCATAATCCAATCCTCTGCCGTTCGCGTTGCATTTCTTCAATAATAATCTCGCCAGCGCGTGCCGTATTCTCCGGCGTCGATAGATGACCGAGTGTGAGGCGAAGACTGCCGTCGGCGACGCTATCGGACAGGCCAATCGCGGTTAGCACATGGGAGCGCGTGCCCTTGTTCGCAGCACAGGCGCTACCGGTCGCCACCAGCACCCCGCGGGCTTCAAGCGCAAACACCAAGCGCTCAGCGTCGATACCCGGAAATGAAATATGCAAATGACCGGCCAGGCGATGTTTCGCGTGGCCCGATACAACGGCAGACGGCAGCGCAGCGACAAGCTGCCCTTGTAGTAGATTACGGAGTTTATGCAAGCGCTCCGACTCATATTTACGATGTGTCTCGGCCAGCTCTATCGCCTTCGCAAAGCCAACCACGCTGGCGACATTTTCAGTCCCGCTGCGCAGGCCGCGCTCTTGCCCACCGCCAACAATTTGGGGCTTAAGCATGACACCACTGGCTGCCCATAAGAAAGCTGTTTGCTTTGGGCCGTAGATTTTACCAGCGTTCACTGTCAAGAGATCTACCCCAAGGCGCGATACGTGGACGTCGAGCTGGCCGACACCTTGCGAGGCGTCGCTATGCAGATAAATCGGCGTCGTGTTACCTGCCGCGAGGCGTTTTTGGCGCTCTTCGCGCACGGCGCTGGCGATATCACGCAGTGGCTGAACGGTACCAAGCTCGTTGTTTGCCAGCGCAATACTAATCAGGCGCGTATCAGGACGTACCGCCGCCATGATGACGCTCGTCTGCACGCGGCCATGCTCATCGCTGGCCACAATCGTGTGGTCATATTCCCTCGCCGCCGCAAGCACAGCGTGATGTTCGATGTTGGCTGTGACGACGTGACCGCCAATACTGGCAAACGCTAAATTAATCGATTCGGTGGCACCAGCGGTCATGACGAGCTCATCCGGCTTGGCACCGATAGCACGCGCAATCGTATGCTTGGCCGCATCGTAATCGCGACGAACCTGCAGAGCAGGCGCGTATGGACTCGACGGGTTGTAGAACTGCTCCGTAAAATACGGCTGCATTGCCAAAAATACCCGCTCATCGAGCGGGGTGGCGGCAGCATGATCAAGATAGATTAGTTCAACACCCATTACTCTCATAAGTATACCAAACTACGCTAGTTTTTTGCCGGTTTGCGGGTCGCGTTGATAGATATTTCGTGCAACCTGTTCGTAGTAGAGCTGCGTCGCAATCACTAAATTGTCGAGCTCGGCACCTTCGATAAACGAGTAACGGGCACCTTCTTGTACCTTTAAGATGCCGTTGTCGTGAATCTCGTAACGAGTCGTCGCCTCGGTTGCTTTACCGGTAGCAGGGTCTTTACCTTGTTCGTACCAAATCCAGGTATCTTTATCGAGGCAAAAAAACTCACGGCGATGACCGGCGGGAACCTCGCCAAATAACTTGGCGCCGATTTCACTTTCGAGCTGTAGCAATTCGCGTTCGGTGAATTTGCCAAATAAGTGCTTTTTTGGCATGACCAGTTTTGTTTCATCGGCTGACGCATCACCGATAACCAGAGCGAGGGCTTTTTTAAATAAACTACTCATAGCGAATTACGCGGCGATACCAAAGTCGTCCTGTGTGTCGATTGATGATATACGAAAACGCATGGCAAATAGATCATCAACATCAGGGTGAGCGCGCATCAGAGGTAAAGGCCATGTCACACTTGCAATCACCTTTGCTTTTTGAGTAGCAATCATTTCAGGAGTTAGCGGAATCTTATTCACCTCTAAGCTACCCGAAGGGGCAGTCGCAACTGCAGCGGCAATCGCTTGACGGGCACGAATAACTTCGATAGGGACAAGAGTACTGGCATGCAGATCAATTTGGATATCATCACCTTCAAAGCCCGTTGCACCATAGGCAACTGGCTGGATAAATTCCGAGGTTGGATGTTGTTGTTCAGATGACATGATAAAGTCTCGCTTAGCTAATAAGGTTGGCGTTTGAACTGTTTGTGTTTTAGAGTGCGAATAACGCATGAGCATTTGCGGTGGCGTGTGCGGCAATCTGTTCAAGTGGCAATTCGCGAACCGCTGCTTGATGTTCCGCCACGTTTCTCACAAATGCTGGCTCATTCACTTTACCACGAAATGGTACAGGTGTCAAGAAAGGCGCATCGGTTTCGAGCAGCATTTTTTCGAGTGGAATGGTCGCAAACATTTCACGTTGCACTGGGTCTTTCGTAAACGTGCTAATACCGTTGACGCCGATATATAAACCTCGCTTGAGGGCCTCATCGCAGTTGAGCTGTGTATCGGTAAAACTATGGAGTTCGCCCCGAATACCTCGAAAATTATCAAAAATAGGCCAAAAATCATCAAACGCCTCGCGGACGTGGAAGATAATCGGCAGGTTATGGTCGAGAGCTAACTGGATTTGAGCTTCGAGCCCATGAATCTGCACCTCGCGCGGGCTATGCGTATAGAAATAGTCAAGACCAATCTCGCCCACAGCAGTCGCTCCGCTCGCAAGCCGTGCGATTTCACTCCAGCCGTCTTTGGTTTCGTGCGGATGGACGCCAATCGCCGCGAAGATATGGTCGTGCTGAGCCGCAAAAGCGACCGCCTCGCGCGAACTTTGCTGACTCGTCCCAACGCAAATCAGCTGATTGACACCGGCGTGGCGAGCGCGCGTTAAGGTATCGCCGATATCAAGCGGATAATTTGCCTCGTGGATATGGCAGTGCGTATCGACGAACATATTACGCTTCCGGCGCTGCGACAACTACTGGTGTCGCTTTTGGTGCGCGCGGATCTTCGGTATGGTTGTAGATCTTTGGGAAAAGGCCGCCAACTGCCTCAATCGGCACGACAACACCGCCGCCAAAGATGCGACGAATATTATCGGCGGTTTCGGGTAGGAATGGCACCAGATACTCGGCAATTTGTAGTAACGTACCGGCGGCATGCGCTAAGACTTCGGCTAAATGCGCTTCAGCTTCCGGGTCTTGTTCACGGCGTTTGGCGATTTCCCATGGCTTCACAACTTCAATAAAGCGGTTAAGAGCACGAACCGTCCCCCATACTTCATCGAGCGCCTGGTTGAACTGCAAGTGATTCATGGCTTCATAGTACGGCTTCATGTCGTGCTCACCCTGAGCAATCTCGCCGATGACACCGGCTTGGTAGCGCGTAATCATACTCGCCACGCGTGAAATTAAGTTGCCGAGATCATTGCCGAGCTCAGTATTGTAGGCTGTTTCAAACTTTTCCCAGGTAAAGTCACCGTCATCAAGCGTTGGAATGTGACGTGAGAAAAAGTAGCGAAAAGCGTCAAGACCGTACGTGTCGATAATCTCATTTGGATCAACCACGTTACCGACCGTCTTGCTCATCTTTGCGCCGCTAACGTTCACGAAACCGTGAACAAGCAACTTCTTTGGCAAAGGCAAATCGAGACCAAGCAACATTGGCGGCCAAATACCGGCGTGGAAGCGCAAAATATCCTTACCAATGACCTGAATATCCGCCGGCCAAAAATCCTGCCAACCCTCGAGGTCTGGATAACCAAGAACGGTAATATAATTGGCGAGTGCGTCGATCCAAACATACATGATTTGCTCTGGGTCGCCAGGCACAGGCACGCCCCAGCTGAGATTCTTTTTAGGGCGGGAAATACTCACATCCTGCACGCCGTCCTTTATGAGTTCGAGAAATTCCTTTTTGCGGAACTCTGGAACAATTTGCATTCGATTTGATTCAATTGCTTCGCGGATCTTATCTGTAAATGCGCTGGCTTTAAGATAATAATTCTCCTCACTCACGCGCTGATATGGCTGCTGGTGGTCTGCGCAGATACCATTCGTCGCGGCAGCTTCTTTGTCAGTAAAGAAAGCTTCATGTCCTTGACAGTACCAGCCTTCGTAACTTCCCTTGTAAATATACGGCTGCAGTTTTTGCCAAATATATTGCACGGCGCCAATATGGTGCGGGTCGGTCGTACGGACGAAATCAGTATAGCTGGTGTTCATCTTCTTCATCAAAGACTCAAAGTTACCGTACATACTATCAGTGTATGATTTTGG
>DHJF01000040.1:64188-77515 GCA_002404195.1 Candidatus Saccharibacteria bacterium UBA4727
CCGAGCATGCCACCTCAGCAACGTCCAAATGTCAGCTAAAAGATAGTCAAGTGCGTTACCGATATGTGGCGTACCATTAACGTACGGAATGGCAGTGGTGATGTATAGTTTTTTTCCCATAATTATACCTATTATACCAGTAAAGTAGCCTCTGTTGCATATCTTTACTATTACTGAAATTTAACATACACTTAAGGAAACGTAAGGGGAATGATTATGGATAACTACCGAAACGATGATGATACAGTAACGAATAATGCCGACGCGCCACAGCCATGGGATACGGAGCCGGAAATCACATCAGAGCCCCCTACGATTACTCCAACCAGCGAGCCCGTCGTTGCCGTTGCCCCTGTGGCGACACCGAGCATGCCACCTCAGCAACTGTCAGCCTCAGCTATTGCCGACCTTCAGGCGACGGTCGCGCCTTCACCGGGAATCATCGTCTTACAGTGGCTCACCTACGCGTTCTGGGGCTGGACGCTCCTTGCACTTTCAACCCTTATTTTTGTTGTTATCTTCCATTTAATGAGCAAAGTTGACACCGGTAGCACGTCTTTGTATGCGCTCGCTGCGATTGTCGTCCTGCTGCCTATTTCACTGATATGTGATTTCATTTATCAAAAACATGAACAGAAGAAAAAACACGGTATCTCGATGGCTGTCATGGTAGTGCATGCTGTCATTTTTGCCCTCTTTACCATTGGCACCTTGATTGCGAGCCTGTTTTCTATCGTGCAGTTTATGGTCAACACCGGCAGTACCGACACAGCCAATAGCTACATCGCCCTATTCATAAGCCTGTTGATTGCTGCCGTCCTCTACAGCATGACGTTCCTACGAACGCTAAACCCATTCAAAAGTACGATAAAAATTGCCCGAATTTTTGATATTACAATGCTGATCATCATTGTCGTCTTTACCGTCCTCGCCTTTACCGGGCCGTTCGCACAGACATTCCGGACAAAGAACGATCATCTTATCGAGTCGAATCTATCATTCGTCCAACACGATATTGATGCGTACGTAACAAAAAACAACAAACTACCTCAGTCACTGAGCGACGTTACCTTCGAGAGCGATACAGCCAAGCAATTGATCGATAAAAACCTTGTCACCTACACACAAGAATCACCAAATACTTCGATGGACACCCTCCGCTATCAACTATGCGTGACATACGCGCTCAAAGATACCGCTATAGATTACAGCTATAACAACGGCAACGGCTATAATAATGACGGCTATTCGTCATACATCAGCACTTCCGGCCATAAAGCCGGCAACGTTTGCTACAAGCTAGAATCATCAATGAATTACAATTCGGGCTTTGGAACAACCTACCCTCAAAAGTCTACTCTTTATGAGTAACGGTCACGCACTTTGCCAGCGTTTGCCACTGCGTGAGCGTCAGACTTTCGGCGCGCACGTTCGAGGCAATACCCGCTGCCGCGAGATACGTTTCGGCCTGATCTTTCGAGATAGATAAACCACCGGACAGACTGGAACGGAGCATCTTGCGCTTGGCCGAAAAGCCAGCTTTCACCACACGGAAAAAGTCTTTCTCAGATACATCGGTGAGAAATGGCGTCGTGCGAGTTTTCAGAATCACTACTTGGGAATCAACTTTTGGTGGTGGCGTAAATAAAGCAGCCGGTACAATATCTCCCAGGGTAACGTCGGCGAACAGCTGCGCGCTGACGGCCAGGATGCTCATGTCACCAGGACGCGCCGCAAGACGCTGGGCCACTTCTTTTTGGACTAGCAATACCGCAACCGATGGCTTATTAGCGGTAGTCATGAGTAGCTGGACGATTTTACTGGTAATGTAATAGGGTACATTCGCTACGACTTTATAGCCAACCGGTAGGTCTGATAAGTCAAATGATAGAATATCGCTCTGGACGACCGTCAAATCTTTACCAGGAAACTGCGCCGGTAGCTTACGGGCGAGTTCTTCGTCGAACTCTACGGCAACCACCCTCTTCGAGCGACGCAGCAGTTCACTCGTTAGCGTGCCGAGGCCTGGACCAATTTCGAGTACGCTGTCCTCGGAAGTCAGTTCGGCGCAGTCAGCAATGTGAGCTAGGACGTCGCGATCGCGTAGCCAATGTTGGCCGAGTGATTTTTTAGGAGCTGCCATGATTACCAGTTATGGTGAGATACCCAATAGTTATAGGCCGCACCCCAGCTACCGTACCTGCCCACCGCGTAGCCGGTCGCCCAGCGTAGTTGCGTGATAGGATTCGTACGCCAATCATCACCAGCCGAAGCCATTTTCGAACCAGGTGTCGCTTGGACTACTCCATAGCCCATACTTCCGCCATACGCACAATTAATCGCTCCGCCCTGTACTTTACAAGGTTCCCAACCACCTTCGTGACCGACAATAAATTCAACAAAGCCGTAGTCATCTGCAGAAATGCCAGCAGCCGCCATCCAATCTTGGTGCGTACCCGGTGGCAGCTCCACCTTCGTGCCAATTACCTCAGCCTGATGGACGGGCTCGAGAGTTGTCACACTTTGAATCTCCGTACGGCTCATTTCAACACCATTTTTCATCTCTACTTCATAGCTGACCGTCTTTTTACCATCAACACCAGGGGTGGTGACTTTTTTGTAGCCGACTGGTTGATCGGCGTCTTTGGTTTGGTCAACCGGAAAAGCGATTGCTTGATCTTCTGTAATCACCTGTTTGCCGTTACGCCATAGCTCGACGGTCATGTCAGTCGCGATTGGTGTCGTCGCAGCAACAGAGAGCGTATCGGCGCTTTGTAGCGTGACGTGCTTTTGCTTTAACATCTCACCGACGGTCTTAGCCTGAGTGTAGGCCTGAACTTTCTTACCGTACAGTACGAAAGTGAACGGTGTCGCGCGCGTCACCTGTAATTGCAAGCCGGCACCATCTGTGACGATGTTGCTATTAGCGAGAAGTGTTGTCGTATCCTCGTCGCGAAGTGTCACACCGGCATGTGCAGCCACTTGTCGAGCCGTTTGGTAAGGTGAGAGCACTTTTTGACGGACAGTGCCGTCAACGATTGTAATCGGACGGGCACGATAAATATTCACTTCGTATTGACTGGCGACAAGCGTGTCGTCAAGACCCGGCTCGACAAGATCGTTCGGGTCAACGGTAATCTTCGCCTCTTTAAAAGCCGCGCGCAGCGTACTGGCGCTCGTTAAAATACCCCTGTCCTGACCATTGTCATGCAACGTAATGAGGTGCTTACCAGCCACAACAGGCTCGTTTGAGGCAGCCTGCGCGTGTGTGGCCAAAGCAGTACCCGCTATCGCAACAATTGCGCAGAAGATTGCAGCCATGATTACATAGGTAAATGTGTGTGTTCGAAGTATAATTCTCATAAAATAGCGGATGACACCCCACCGGTGTACTGTCATCAAGTATAACAAACTAGCGCGAAATAGCGAAACGTAAGCTAAAGCTTCTCGAGGCGGGCGTACTCAACGTTCAGCTTCTTCGTCGTACCGCTCACAAACCGTACCGTGACCGCCATGCCATCAATATCAATCACCTCACCGACACCAAACTGCGCCGAACGTACGCTCTGGCCGATATCAAAATTCGGGATATCGCTATATTCGTCATAGCTATCGTCACGCTGAAAGCTCGGTGCCACCGACACCAGTTCGTGTCCCATGTCGCTCAAAAAGCGTGAGGCTGGATTATAGTTACGTTGTCCAAATTGCAAGCGGCTCTGCGCATAGCTCAGATGTAGCTCTTCGCGCGCGCGGGTCATTCCTACGTAGCAAAGGCGACGCTCCTCTTCGAGTTCCTTCGGACCAGCTTCGGCCGCCCGAGTCATCGGAAAAATACCTTCTTCCATACCCACCATAAAGACCACTGGAAACTCTAAGCCCTTGGCGGCATGAATGGTCATGAGCGTGACTTTCTGCTCATCTTCACCCTTATCGGCGCTCGACATTAAGGCAACTTCCTCAAGAAAATCTGGCAAGGTGGCAAACAGCTTCGCACCCGAAATCATTTCGCCAATATTTGCCTCACGCTCTTCGGCTTGCGGCGTGCCGTCAAGAATAAAGTCACGATACCCTGTTCGTTGTATCAAATTTTCGATAATATCGCTTGGCGAAGCGTCGGAGAGGACTTGCATTTGCAAACTTCGAAGCGTATCGCCTAGTTTCGCCATGGCGGTTTTTGCACGCGGTGTCAGTGTACTGGTTTGCTCGGCATTTACTAAACTCGCCACAATATCCATGCCGCTATTTGCCTGCCAAATCAAAAACTTCTCAAGACTCGTCGCGCCAATACCGCGCGTCGGTACGTTGACGATGCGACTAAAACTCATGCGGTCGTTTGGCTGATACAACAGGCGTAGATAAGCAATGATATCTTTAATTTCTTTACGGTCATAAAAACGGACCCCGCCAATAATCTGATAAGGGATGCGCTGCTGTAAAAAAGCACGCTCCAAGCTATAACTTTGGGCGTTCATACGATACAACACGGCAAAATCGCCGTAGTTACGGGCGGCCATATTCGTCTGCAGACCAATTCGACTGGCCACTATGTTCGCCTCCTCAGCCTCGTCGTAGACGGCGTGCACCTGCACGGGCGTTCCAGTCGGTTCGGCTGTCCATAGTTTTTTATCGGTGCGTTGGACGTTTTTGGTAATGACGTTGTTGGCCGCTTCCAAGATAGCACCCGTTGAACGATAATTTTGCTCGAGCTTGACGATTTTGGTACCTGGAAAGTCACGTTCAAAATTAAGAATATTAGTAAAGTCTGCCCCGCGCCAGCTATAAATCGACTGCCAGTCGTCACCAACCACACAGATATTGCGCGATTCACCAACTAAGCTCTTGACGATCGAATACTGCGCCGCGTTGGTGTCCTGGTACTCATCGATCAGAATATGCTTAAACTGAGCCCGCCATTTTTTGCGAATCTCAGGCTTGTCACGAAATAGACGAACTGCTTCAAGTAGTAAATCGTCAAAATCGAGGGCGCCAGCCGTGACGCGTAGTTTTTCGTACAGGGCATAAATCTTGGCGACTTCTTTTTGGAATGGATAATTAGCACCGGCCGCAAAATCATCTGGTGTGAGCATTTCATTTTTGGCGTTCGAAATAGCGCTGCTGACAGCCCGTGGCTTAATTTGCTTATCAACAATCCCCAGCTGCTTCATCGCCTGCTTAATAAGACCCTGACGATCGTCTTCGTCGTAAATCACGTAGTTAGGAGCAATACCAATCGCATGGCCGTCTTGGCGGAGTAGGCGCACGCAAATGCCATGAAAGGTTCCCATCCAAGGCATAAAATTACGAGAGGCACCATTTTCGCCGAGTAAGTGGCCGAGGCGCTCGCGCATTTCTTTGGCAGCTTTATTCGTAAATGTCACCGCTAAAATTTCGTTTGGCCAAATTTTATCATACGCAATTAAATAGGCGATACGGTGCGTCAGTGTTTTCGTTTTGCCACTTCCCGCCCCTGCCAAAATCAGCAATGGACCAGTTGTGGTCTGCACCGCGTCTGCCTGCGCGTCGTTAAGCCCTGAGAGTAAATCCATTACTTACTATTTTAACAGATAAAGGTACGCAACGGCACCACCTGCGCCACCTAAAATAAGCAAAACAACCACCCAAATAACCCACATCCACCCGGATTTCTTTTTAGCGGGGTGTGCTAATGGCTGGCGGTAGCTATCGGTGTCGTAAATACCACCCGTTGTCTGATCGCCAGTACTCGGTTGTTCTTTATATTGCTGCTGGATAGACGTTGGACCAACTGAGGGGGCAGCTTCAGCCGTTGAGATCGTGTTATTACTCTCACGAGGTACACTATCCGCGTCATCCGCGGCTTCCATCGGCACATCAGACTCAATCGATAGCACGTCGGTTTGTAGCTCAGCTGGCAGAGTTGCGGCTGTTGGTTCTGGCATCGCCGACAATTGATCTTCGACATTTGGCGTATCGGATTCTGTCGTCACAACACTAGCGCTTAGGGCGCGATCGAGCTCCTCGGTGGAATTAGTACCGAGTGGGCGCTTTTCTACCTTGGCATCAGACAAAAATGGCGTTGAAAGTGGCTGCTCTTCATCTGGCTCACTCACCTCCGTCAGTAGCGCAACTGGTTCTTCAGCGACAGTTGGCTCTTCAGCTCGTAGCTCGGGAGCAACAGGAATAAACGCAGGCGTGTCTGATTCAGCAGCGGTCGTTGCCGTATCTGGCTCACGATTGTAGCCGGCCATATCAAGCGGATCAGGCCAAGATTGTGATTCGTCGACAACTGGCATCTCGTCAACCTGCTGGGGGGTTGGGGCGATAGGCTCTGGCTGGAACGAAGGTGTCATCGGAGCGATTGTTACGCCTTGGCGCGAAACAGGTTTCGAAGAGGAGTTGAGACTCGTTTTCATATCCGACGAGGGATGAACGACGTCCATAAAACGTCCACCGCGGCGCGCCGCTGGCGGAGGTGTGCCGACAACAGGTGCGGCAACAGGAGGAGTTACCGGCGCGGTCGGAGGCGTAAACGCAGGCATCGGTTCATCACCACCAAGCGTCGAAGGAATATTGAGCGTCGTCGTATGATCATCCTCAACCCGAGGCGCTGGCGTACTTGGTACGTCGCTCATCAGCGTATTAACGGCCCGGTCTAATTCATCAAAGTCTAATTCTTTCATTCCCAACCCCTATTTCTTAGCTTTCGCCGCACTGTCATGCGCTTTTTGTATAATATCGTTAAACGCATGTGCATCGAGACTGGCGCCACCAATCAGCAAGCCATCAATCCCGTTGATCGCCAAGTAATCAGCCGCACTGTCTGCCTTGACGCTGCCACCGTAGAGAATGCAGACATTCTTGGCAGCAGTCGCCCCGTATAAATGCTTGATTTGGCTACGAATGGCGACAACCGCCTTGGTGACGTCGTCAGGCAGGGCGTTATCACCGGTACCAATTGCCCAGACAGGCTCGTAGGCAATGACGACTTCTTCGAGTTCGTCACTGGTGACATTCGCCAGGCCACCGATGAGTTGATCGTGTAACACGTCAGTCGCTTCGCCGTTGGCGCGCTCACTCGCTGTCTCACCAATACAGAGGACGGGGCGAATTTGATTGCGAATACAGGCCTGAATCTTGCTGCGTGTATCTTTGTCGGTCTCGTTAAAAATGTGACGTCGCTCAGAGTGGCCGATCAGCGCATAATCAACAATACCGCGCAGCTGACGAGCTGACACTTCACCGGTGTAGGCGCCGTAATCGCGCCAATACAGGTTTTGTGCCGCTAGCTTAAACTGTCGACGATCAACTTGCAAGCTAAGTGATTGAATAGTGAGAAGGGTTGGCGCCAGCACCACCTCTACGTCACGACGTGACTGCACCAGCCCCGAGAGCTGGTGAACATACAAACTCGCCTCATGCATGTTGAGGTTCATTTTCCAGTTGCCGATGATGAGTTTTTTATCCCTAGTCATATCTCGCTTACGCTTCTTGTACTTTAGTGTATATCAATTATTTACGGGCGTCTAGCAAACTTTCGATACCTGGCAACTTTTCACCAGCCATCAGTTCCAGACTCGCCCCGCCACCCGTGGAAACATGAGTAAAACTACCCCCGTTACGGGCGTCCCATTTCAGAACGAAATCGGCCGTATCGCCACCACCAATGATAGAGACGATGCTGCGATGCGTTGCCAGCGCCAAGGCCACGCGGGCTGAACCGTGCGCAAAATTCGGTAGTTCAGCGTAGCCAAGTGTGCCGTTCCAGATAACCGTTTTTGCGCCGGTAATGATCTTCGCCGCCTTCTCGATACTTTTCAGACCGATATCAAGGGCGATGTCATCAGCTTCCAAGTGATTGGCCGCGACTTCATGACGCGCCTCGGCGGTATTAATAGCTTTTGCAACAGCGACATCACTTGGTAGCACCAAGAAATCGTCGACTTGTTTTGAGCCAACTTTGGCGGTTGCGGCGGCATAGATCTCATCAAGAATCGTTTGCTCGTCAGGTTCAACCAAGCTTTTGCCCATATCGTCACCGCGATAGGCCAAAAAGGTATTGGCCATCGCGCCGCCGATGATAATCGTATCGGCAACGTTGATAAATGCTTTAATAATAGCAATTTTGTCGCTAACTTTAGCGCCGCCCATCACCGCAACCAGCGGTCGCTTTGGTGCTTTCATCGCCTGCGTAATCGTCGAGTATTCGCGCTCGAGGAGTAAACCGGCAACACTCGGCAGATATTGGGTAATAGCCGCCGTACTAGCATGGGCACGGTGTACCACGCCAAACCCATCTTGCACGAAATAACGTGCACGGCTATCAACGGCGAGACTATGGGCAAACTGCGTATCATTCGCCTCTTCTTCCGTATAAAAGCGCAGGTTTTCAAGCACCGTCACACTACGGCCCGGCGCGCGTTTGATGGCCATGCGCACCTTGTCGCCAATCGTTTGGTCAACAAAACGAACTGGCTCGCCAAGTAGCTCCGCCAAACGAAGCGCCACTGGCTCGAGGCTTAGCTTGGGGTCGCGGCCTTCAGGACGGCCCAGGTGGCTAATAATCACCACCTTGCAGCCGTCTTGTAGCAGTTTTTTAATTGTCGGCAAACTAGCCCGAATGCGAAAATCATCAGCAATCGAACCGTCCGGTGCCAGCGGGACGTTATAGTCGGCCCGCACCAGCACTGTTTGCCCCTGAAGCGGCACTGAATTGATCGTTTCTTTAAAAAAAGTCATACCCACCCTATTTGTTTATGCTTTTATTCTAGCACACGTACGCGAATCGTATCGGTTGCACCAATAAGACCTGGTTGCTTACCGCTGACGATTGCCACTGTCACCTGACCATCATCGCCAAAGAGACCCTCGGCTTTGAGTTCTTTCGCAAGATCAAGACCAGCACGCTCACCATCTGGACGCACATAACTACGGTTTGCATAGTTAAGTGCAAGTTGCTGAGCGGCGCGAGGACTGCTTGTCACGCTGATAATAGGCAAGTTAGGGCGGTGGCCAGCAATATTTGCTGCCGTTGCACCTGATTTTGTCTCAGCAATGATAGCATCAACCTTTAGATGTTCGGCTAGGCTAACTGCAGCGGCGCTAATGGCGTCTTGTTGAGCATTTTTACCATGGATTTCATCGTGAATCGGCGCTACGGCAGCGTTATCTTGCGTAAACAAAATGACTTTCTTCATCGCCGCAACTGTTTCAAGTGGATACTGACCGTTGGCTGTTTCGTCTGAAAGCATCACCGTGTCAGCACCCTGAATCACCGCGTTCGCCACGTCACTTACTTCGGCGCGAGTCGGCTCTGGGTTTTCAACCATACTTGCCATCATTTGCGTCGCAACAATGCTCAGCTTACCGTGCTTGCGGCACAGTGCAATGATACGACGTTGGACAATTGGTACCACTTCAGCACCAGCTTCAACCGCAAGGTCACCACGAGCCACCATAATGCCGTCGCTGACTTTTACGATTTCTTCTAAGACGTCGTCTTTAATCGCAGCCTTAGTTTCAATCTTGGCGATAATCTGCGCAGTCGAGCCGAGGCCGACCAACATTTGACGAAGGTTACTAATGTCATCAGGGCTCTGAATAAAACTCAGGGCAACATAGTCGATGTCTTTCGTCGCACCGTATTCAACATCAGCAATATCTTTTGGCGTTAAAATGTCGCCACCAAAGTCGGTATCTGGCAGGTTGATACCTTTGCGGCTCATTAGCGTGCCGTCGTTTTCAACGCGTAGCGTAATGGCAGTCGCTGATGGAATATCAATGACCGTGGTGCGAATTTTACCATCAAAAATATAGATAGGTTCGCCAACTTTGACTTTTTCAGCCAGGTTGTACTGTACCGGAAAAACATTGCCGTTGTGTTCGGCGGCGTGGTCAAGAATGATTTCATCACCCTTCTTGACGCTGGTGTTTTCGTTCAAGTTACCAAGACGAATCTTTGGCCCCTGCAAATCTTGCAAGATTGCCACTGGCTTACCTAGCTTAGTGCTAGCCGTACGGATCCACTCGAGCTGCTGATCGCGCTCTTCGTAGCTGCCATGACTAAAGTTAAGTCGAAAACCATTCACACCAGCAGCAGCTAGTGCTTCAATCATTTCGTAATTATTGGTTGGCGGCCCTAAGGTAGCCAGAATTTTCGTTCGTTTAAAAATAACACTCATGAATACTATTCTAGCATTTTTTCATCTGTTAGGCTAGGTATGATTCCTTAGGTGGTCAGTTCACGAAATAGCAACCAGTATGCTACGCACTTGTTTTTGTCGGCTGCAAGTTCACCACTAGATACCTCCATAGCCCCCACCGTAGCCTCTGAAGTATTGTGAAGGTTTATAATAATCTGAGATCTTAAGCGCATCCCCGCCGCTTGTAGGCAGTATGTATAGTTCACTCCCATTCTTTGACACCAGCAGATATGCGTCACTGTACCAACCGTAAATATTATAATCGCTAAGCTTTGCGACACTCCTAGCATTGTTTCCACTTTGATCACCGACGAACAGATTGCTCTTACCGTCAGTGGGTACAGACCAGAAAGTACCGCCCCCCGAAGGTGATACAAGATAAGTGGCGTAAGTGTTTGAATAGAAATTACTATCGCTAACATCACTAGCTGGCTGTACGTTCCCGGATTCATACTTGAGGTAGACTGAAGATTTCTGTGTACCATCCGCATCAAAGCCACCCATCTTATAGTACACTTCATCTGGTGTGCCGGCCTGCGGTTCAATAAATTGATAGTCTGTCGCATTAAATGTCTTAAGTGTTTGCGCGCCAGAACCATCGGGTTTGGTTTTGACAATGACTTGCGTTTTTCCAGATAAAAGACTCGAGGAAGCATAGTAGCCAGAACGATCCCAGAATTTCGTATAGAGAATGCCGTCACTTAGTAGATTTGCTTGAATTGTGCTCGCAAACGTAACATTTAATCCACCCGATTGCGCATCGGTTTGATCGACGGTTGTAATATGTCCTGTATTTGCATTGAAACTCTTGAGCACGGTTTGATTATAGGTTCCATTAATTGCACGCTGGCGATTAACGATATAAACAAAGTTATCTCCATCCCAGCCAATGAATTCAAATGATACATTCGCCCCCTCGTCGATGACAGACAGATTATTCGTGTCAGCTGCAATAAGATAGATCTTTGATTGCGTACTCGTATCTCTTTTGCTCTGTAGAGCTAGGTGCTTCCAGTCTCTGGACGCAAGCAACGCAGTACTATCAGCAGTCTCACTACCGGTACCGGCGACGACCGTAGTGCGATCAGACCCATCAAGATTGGTAGCCACGACATCAATTTTACCGCTGAGGTTAGATAGAAAATAAACTTTTCCAGCTGGGAATATAGCGAATGTATTCGTAGCCACAGCTTGGCTTATAACTGTTACGGAGGTCTTTAGGGTGTTGTAACCGTTTGCACTGACTGTTGCCTGTTGAGTCGCCGCAGTTGTCGGCAGTACAATTGTTGTCTTTCCGTTTTTATCCGTCTCAGCTGTGGTATCAAGTACTTTGATAGCTGCATTCGCTATAGGCTGACCATTTACTTTATTAATAATCACGACAGGAACTTGTCTACCGGTTGCAACCAGATTAAGGCGTAGAACGTTCTGAGATGTACTAAGAGTTACGAGTACGTTACTTTTTGTATCTTTGTAGTATTGTTTGCTAATTGATGCCGCTGTATCCCCCACCGGCACTAATATATTTGCTTGACCGCTTGCATTCGTCGTCACCTTCATGCCATTAATGCGCACGGTAGCTCCCGTAACTGGAGCCTGTGTTGTACTGTCGAGCACCGTAACACTGAGTTGCTCTTTGATGAATACGCCGAGGATTCTATAGCGTGTAAACGGTATACCACCAAGGATTACAAGAACAAGGATAATAACAAGAGGTATGAACCATTGCTTTTTGGCATGGAAAAGCGTCAACAAGCGATGTTTCCGAGATCCTGTGACGGAAGTTGGCGCGTTTTGCGTTATCTCAAGAGCTGTGTCAGTCGCCACCGCTTCCTCATTTTGTATGTCGACTTGCTCTGAAGTATCCTCGGCCCGCCCGGCATCTACATTATCTGGTACATTTTCTTGCATGTGCGCTCCACTTTCCATAATGCTTATCTATTTAAGGATTACTATATCGCAATTTAAGCCAAGAGTACAAGAAGTCTATAGACGAGATTTCGGAGGCAGGCGGTACAGAAACGCCCTCAAGCTCTCCAAGACCCTAGCCCTGACCAAAAGAGGCCTAAAAGAAACGTTCAAGAACCAACTCTGGAACTCTCTAGTTTGCGATAGCTTCGCGTGATCTCACGGAGAAGGCGGTCGCTGCGCTCCCTATTTCCGCTCATTCATAAAAATGACCAAGCTAATTTTTATTTCAGTTGCTACACGAACTCCTGCGGAGTTCAGATTTGCTGCGCAAATCCACCAAGACCATAGATGGAACCCCTCGTCGAATAACTCGCCTGCTTAGCAAATAAGATGGAGGGGATTGGCGTTCAATATATCGACGGCGAAGTTATTGCGGTGGACCAGTTGAAGTTGCGCTATTGGCGGAGCCATTCCAAATCCAGCTAGGTGAGTTACCATCGGCATAATTTGCCAGAGAAGCGCCGCTCTGAATCATGTATGCGTCAAACCATACAGCATCTCCTGTTTGTACAGATAGATTGTACCCACCTGCCTGAGTTGGATACATGTCGACAGAAGCCGAACAAGACGCAATGACTTTAGTCCAGGCGTTTGCAGGAATGCCTACAGAACTTGATCCGCACCCAGCATATGAGCCGTCCGAAACTTTACTAGCATCAACCCAAGGTGTAATCGTACCGGCACGAGAAGAATATATCCAGAATGACCAAGCCATTGATTGACCAGCTAGTACTTTTAGGCTTTGGCTCGGTATTCTTGCGGCGGCGCCAGTCTGACCAGCGCTTGTTATCGCTCGTTTAAAGGACGTTGTACCGTGGTACACTTGATCGGTCGCAATAGAAGCTGTTGAAGATGCAGGGCTACCACCTGATTGCCCAAAGTTTGCCAGGCTGGTTGCATCAGGGTCTTGCGCATAATTCGTAATAGCTGCCACCCCACCAACGCCATCACCCGGACAGCCGCCGGCGGTCGGCGTCGGCGCGGTGTCAGCGATCATGTAAGTACTGGTGCCATTGGTACCAGTAATACAGTAGGTGGTGCCGGTGCTGTGGTAGACGTAGGTCGTGCCGGCACTGGTTGGTAGGCCCTTGCCGCTGTCAACGGCGGCGGCGGTCAGGGCGTAGCTGCTGGTCAGGGTATTGTCATTAGCCATTTGCTTGGCACTGCCTTCCAGATCG
>DHJF01000020.1:0-18785 GCA_002404195.1 Candidatus Saccharibacteria bacterium UBA4727
CCTCGTCCTAAGCCTCGTTTATTGCTCGACACGTTCTATCATCTCCTTTGTGACTGCTTTATACGCCCGTGCGCCCTTGCTGAACTTGTCATAGGCACCAATTGGCAGACCATGACTCGGGGCTTCAGCTAGGCGAATATTACGCGGAATCGTGGTTTTGAACACCTTACCCGGAAAATGCTTCTTAATCTCTTCGTGGACTTGCCCGCTAAGCGTCGTACGGCCGTCTACCATCGTCGGCAGCACGCCAATCAGATCAAGTGTCGGGTTCATACTTTTACGCACCAACTTCATCGTCTCGAGCAGCTGCCCAAGACCTTCCAGGGCGTAGAACTCGGCCTGGACTGGTAGCAGCACATAGCGCGCCGCAATCAGGCCGTTAACCGTCAGTAAGCTCAGGCTTGGCGGACTATCGATAAGAATGAAATCATAGCCCTGTAGCGTATTTATGGCGTTTTTTAGTCGCGAAAAGCGGCGATTAGCNNTTTTTGTTTCCAAAATAACATCAGCCATCGTGCCGTCAAGCGCTTGCTTATCAATACCGAGACCACTGGTGGCATTACCCTGTGGGTCAAAATCAATTAATAGCGTCTTTTTGCCCATTTTGGACAAATAATACGCAATGTTGACCGCGCTGGTTGTCTTGCCAACGCCACCTTTTTGATTTGTTATAGATATGACGGTTGTCACGTGTTTATCTCTTCCCTCTTCTTTCCCCTATTGTACCATGAGCGGAATATATTTTCCCATCAAAAAACCTCGCTTTGGAGCGAGGTTTTAGGCAGTTATTTGATTGAAGTAATTTCAACTTTACTGTATTTTTGGCGGTGACCAGTTTCTGTGTGAACGCGCTTTTTCGCTTTGTAGCGAATCACGCGGATTTTTTCACCCTTTACTAGGTCGTCTACTACCTTGGCAATTACTGTCACACCTTTAACCGTTGGTGTGCCGACAGCAACTTTGTCACCATCAATAACCAACAGTGCATCAAGCGTGAGCTCTTTTGTTCCTTCCGGGAGGAGGTCCACCAGGAGGGTCTCTTTTTCGGCAACGATAAATTGTTTGCCACCGATCTTAACGACTGCTTTTGTCATATAATTCCTTGTTACGTATTAATAATCAATCTAGCCCATTGTAACAGATTAGACGGCTGCTTACAAGCCCTAGATATAGTTAAAACCTGCTCCCGTAGGAGCAAGCTCTACTACAGGAACAGGTTTAAAGGTCACCCCCCCTTCGGGTTGGCGGCTTGATTGCCCATGCTCGCGATATCCACGCGGTAATTGCCGTCGTCGAACATTTGCTTCAAAAATGCACGCGCCGTAATGCCGTCTCGTTGCCCCTGTGTCAAAGACGAATCAAGCTGAACGACGTCCAACTGCGGCGCTTTCCTCTGCAAGACATCTGCCCTAACGGTGGCGGCCAGCCATCCCTTCTCGCTGAGAGCGCGAGTGATTTCAGAATCAAAAAACTGATCCTTCCACGGCCTAGCACTTGCCTTGTTAACCTCTTCATTGTATGAATTCATAGGTGCGCCAATCTGTTGTCGAGTGAAGCGGTGCGTCGTAACACGAAAGTGCTACAGTAGTATTATGACATTATTAGCGTTATTATGCAATAAACGCTAAATTTGTCCGCCGCTATAAAGAAACACCACAACGAGACAAAGCGACAACATGCCGCCAGCTTTTACAATGCCGTGGTGGCGATACCAGGTACGTTTTAGCGCTATTGGGAGCTTTTTGCGATAGGTATGAGCCAAAAGCGCCACACCAGTCACGACAAGAATCAACATCATCGAACCAAGTGCGGCTGGAGTGATAGATTGCAGAGCCACACCAAAGCGTGTTACGAGGCTCATTGTGCCAGTTGCCGCGGCCGCCTCAACGTGCGGCACCTGCACGCCAGCAACGCTCGTAGTCGCGACAGTAGAGGCAGGTTCACCATACAGCGCAACAATCAGCGACGTTGGCTTGCCGTCAATCGTACCGTCCACCACTGCAAAACCGACCTGCGTATAGTGCGTGTCTAAAATATTTGCTCGATGCTCGGACGAAGCCATCCAAGCAACCGTTGCCGCATCGGCGGTGCTAAAGTTCCTGGCTAAGTTTTCACCAGCGTAGCTATAGTTGTACCCTGCCTCACCGAACCAATGCCACGGCGTGGTACCGCTTGGCGAGACGTGCGCCCAGTATTGCCCCTGAAACATGTCCTGCGCCTTTAAAAACGCAGCCTGGGACAACTGATCGTTCATAGTAAGTACGGGCAAATGATTATCGGCACGCTGTGTATTGGTGCTGGCCAGCAGTGACTGCGTTGAAATAGATGCTTTTGCACCCAGCACACGACCAGTTATCGCCACGTTATACCCTACCTGCATACCAATCACCAGCAGTAACACGACCGCAAGTCCATAGCGACGGATTAAATGCGGTCGATATTGATTGGCCTTATGTGGAACAAACACCATTTTTATATGACGATGAATGCGCTTTTTCAGCTGTACAACTTTTTTGTTTATCTTCTTTTTTGTTTTCATAGCGGTAACGCCTAGTTGTATCTCGTATTATACCGAGTTATACCATAAAAAGCGAGAGGCATCTCGCCTCTCGCTTTTCGTTGTGATAGTGCGTAAAGAGATTATGCGTTTTGGCTGCGGCGACGTGCGGCTGCAACAATCCACCAGATGATTGATGCAATAGCTGCAACAATCAGTACCCACCAGAACCATGCCATGCCAAAGATTTTCCAACCTTGCTCGCTCGGTGCGATGGCAGCGACGTTCTCGCTTGCCCCGAGCACAGCGCTGTCGGCTTTGGCAGTTTGCGCACCAAGCACGGCAGCCGGATCAGCAAATGTCGTTGCTGGACCAACGGTATTGAAGTTATTAGAACTATCAGTACGAGCAACGATTACAGGAAGGACCGGAGTTTCTATGATCGCTATGGCAGGTTCATTACTTGTCACTACGGTGGGGACGGTTAGTAGATAGGGCTCTGTAGTAGAGCTGTTACTGTATGAGTCGCTACTACTCGCGACAATCGAGTATTGCTGCCCTGCGTTCAGTAAACCAAGAACAGCCGTCCAGATACCGTTATTACCAGTTGTAGGTGTGATGAGAGCTTTTCGTGCAGCGCCACCGCCAACTGTCACAAAAACATCACTCGCGATGTCATCCGTTGTGCCGCTCACGCTATATAGACCACTTGTATTGGTTGTTGGAACACCCATCGTCACAGTTGGCGGGACGGTGTCTTTCTTGATAGTTGACGTGATGATATTCACATTATCAAACAAGTATCCTTTACCGCTCGTTGCTGGTGCGGCCGTGCCGCCAGCCCGGAATAGCAGTGAGTCGACTGTTCGAACTGGCTCAGTATTAGATTCCGCATCGTATCGATAATAATTTTCCCAGGTTGTGCCTGTATGGACTAGATTACC
Organism: Candidatus Saccharibacteria bacterium UBA4727; assembly: GCA_002404195.1. Lineage (GTDB taxonomy): Bacteria > Patescibacteriota > Saccharimonadia > Saccharimonadales > Saccharimonadaceae > UBA6022. Next base: position 3,442 of record DHJF01000020.1, read on the forward strand.
ATCGACGTAGACCTGCACCACATAGTTGGATGGACCATCTTTAAAATCAATCACGAACTTAATGTTATGTGGAGTTGCTCGAGAGAGGTCTGAGGCAATGTTCACTTTATTAAAGTTGGCCGGACTCGTCGTGCCAGTCACGTCATAAAAGAAAACGTTCATTCCATTAGTGCCGTCTTCAAAGCGCAAATAACTCATACGTGAACCGTCGCCGCGATCTGGAGAAACGGAAATTGCGAGCCCAGGTTGTTGCGCGAGTTCAGTTGAGGCAATGTCAAAACTTGCCTCGTAGTGATTCTGACGAACACCACCAGACCGACCACCGGTTGTAGCCAGGCTCTCGCCAGCATCATTAGCTGTCGAGTCGGAGAAGGTTTGATCGCCAAATGATCCACTCGTTACCGCATTTGATAGACGAAGCGCTTTACAGCCAAATCCGGTATAGCCGTAGCTGTTCGCAACAACAGCTTGGTCGTAGCTACCAGTTGAATGCCAGCCGTTCTGACCATTAACAGAGCCTAGTACGAAACTATCAAAGCCGCCACCATTACAGGCTGCAACTTTACTCCCGTCGCTTGGACCAGTGGTCGCATTCGCCACCCGCCCAGCGACAAAGCCATAAGCCGGTTGCAGCACAAGAGCAAACACCGCAATCAAAGTCGTTATTACTCTCGCCCTGATCGTCGCGCGCTGCTGGATTTTTAGTCCCATAAGTAATAATTCTCGCTTCTCCACACTCCACATGCGGCGTTACTTTGGGCCCACTATACCATACTGAGAGTCAGCCAACCAGAGGTTGCTCCCTGGCACGTCGCAGTAGTAAGCGCCACCCTAGCCATATCGCCACACCGGCCACTACCCACCAATACCAAGCAATACCAGCTATTTGCCAGCCTTGTTCGGATGGTTGCAAGATTGCAAAAGAGGCACTTTGTGGAGTACGCGCACTGTGGACCGCTATGAGTTGCGCGCCGCGGCGTGGTTGAGTATTAATCTGCTGGAGATCCTGAGTAAAAAACGGGATAGGTTCAAGCGGCGCTCCCTCCCCTACAGAATAAGCTGCATCTATAGTTGTATCGTTAGTTGGCGCGGTAACGGTCGTAGTAATGACTGAAGCGGATTGCGGGCTACGACTGTACACAGGCGCTGCGGGCTGCGCTGGTGTAGTTTTTTCTGGCAAAATTTTGATCACAGGAGCTGCTACATCTTTTATTACGTGGGGCAATGATAATGCGTTTACACCCGTCGCTACCGTTAAAGCGCAAAAAACCGGCATGACAGCCAGCATACATACGCACGTAACGAACGTTTTATATTTTCCCTCTAGCACTGACACGTCTCGCACACGTTGTTGCATACTAACCCTCCACCATTTCCACTCGCGTAGTCATTGTTGTGGTCTCATTATATCACAAGCTCAATAGCAGCTAACATGAACCCAGAGACTGAACTACCCTAGATTGATACTATTTGCTTCCAAAGCTGCAAGAATTCTATCGTTCGCCTCAAACGGGTTCTCTATATTTGTTTGATATATCTCACGGACCTTGTCGACAAATTCTACATGATTGAATATACCTTCGCCACGAGTGAGCTGCACCAGCTCATCATAACAACCAGCTGCTCTATAGCCACGAATAATTTCTGCTTCTACGTAGTACGCCTCCAGTTCATCTTCGGCGAGTAGCCGCTCTCGATCATCCTCGGGCATAATGACCGGATATTCATATGCCTGCCACATGTGAGTGAGTTCATGCAAAACAACGTTTGGCAGCCGTCGCTGCGGACGGTTAGCGTCGATAAGCATCACCGGTGCCGCACAAAGTGTAATACTGCCTATATTAGTATCGATTTTCCCTGCGTACGTTTCGACGTAGGCCATACTATGCTCATCGTTAAGTGAGTTAATTCTTACCGGATCTCGCTCTAAAATGTTATTTTCTGCGTAGTACTCCAGCATGAACTGCGCGGACTCCTCACCAAAACCAACTTTCAGCGACTCCTGCTGACGTCTATGCATATTCATTTCCCAAGGATTACAAAACACTGTCTCGTTTGGATGTACGGCAACAATCGACGTTTTTTCTTCACAACTTTTATCAAACCGTACTTTATTGTCACGAATAGTGGGGACAGTAACCTCCTCTAGTAGTACGAGTAAGTTCGTCGCGTACTCACCCAGTCGTAGTGCAATCTCTGGCATACGCAACGCTTCAATACTCGACGCAACGGCACCGTCAACAATAGCGTGGCGTTCGCGGGTAACATACGATGTGTAATAAGCTGTTTCTGCCATGAATGAGCATTACTATATCACAATATTTTGTTATAAAAAAAGAATCCGCCCCCGAAGGAGCGGACTCTTAACTTCGGTAGACGGATTAGGGTGTGGCCGGCGGCAGTGCAACATATACCTCAATAGTCGCAGGGACACCGTCCCAGTCGATGATCATCAAGACATTCGTTGCTCCGGCACGATTGTCGATACCCAGCAGACGTTGTAACAGCGACGGTCGTCGCCAAGCCAGCTTGCGCAGGCGTCGCTTTAGACCCTCGACATCGTTCACCTCCACGCAGCGCCAGACGTGCTTGTCGTGAATTGTCGCCAGCTGCTGCGTCACGTAGTCATCGGGGCTGACTTCAAAAGTCGGTTCAGACACGGATACCCACCACCTTGTGTACGCCGACGTAGAAACGCTATTCTACAAGGTTCGGCTGTTGCTAGTAAAACAATATGTTAACACTTCTGCAAGCACAGGCATTATACGTTTGCGAGAGACTACTTTTGCAGTTTATGGATATGCGAGTGATTAAGCCCATAATAGTGGGCGATTTCGTGCCAAATTGTGCGCTTGATTTGCTCGAATAGTTCGGCCTCGGTATTCACTACGGCAAGAATTGAATTTTTAAACAAAGTAATTTTACTCGGTAACATGCCCGAAAAGCCACTACCCTGTAGCGTCAGCGGAATACCTTCAAACAAACCAAGCAAGACATGGTGCGTATCAAGGTTCATTCGTGCCTGCTGCTCGGGCGTTGGCTCGTCTTGTTGAACAATGGCCACGTTTTGCATATTGGTAATATACTCCTGTGGCAGCTCGTCCATGGCGCGGGTAATCAGCTGGTCAAATTGTTGGTCAGACAGTTCCATCATATTTCTATTATACTATAAAATGTATAGTATTTAGGATTCTTCGTCCCGCGAATCACCTTGCGTGACGCCGCCTATGGCAAGTGCACTGTTGAGATAGGCTTCCAATTCCTCGCCCGTCTCTTGAGAAAATATATCAAAGCCGTCACGCTGCTCATCTTTAATCATGTCACGTAGGCCGTCGCCGCCCTCGTCTGGTGTTTGAAAGTGTATTAATGAATTGCTGCGGCGTAAAAATGACATAACTACCCTGTTTGTTTTTATTTGTTTATAACCTCATGTTAGCATAAGTATGATAAATTGTCAACTAGGTGTCTTAGGCTATTTCTTAACAACAAACGAGCGCCACAAGCCAGATAAGGCACGCGGCTTCGCAATACGACGAATTGCTTTAGCCAGCTGCTTATTATCGAGGCAGCGCTGAATAAACGCACCATAGATAGCCTCGCCAGTCTCGTCAGACTCAGCGTGCCACTGTACGCCCATATGGCCATTGCCGACAATCGCCTCGATACACCCATCGTCAGCCCGAGCCGCCACACTAAAGCCTGGTGCTAATCGGTGCACCGCCTGATGATGTCGGGCGACGACAGTTACCTTTTCACCTGCCGCAAAGCTGGCGAAATCTTGCAAAAACGTCACCGCATGACGTGCCGCCTGCTTACTGCTGCCATGTTCGAGCGGATTATCATGAGCATGAGTAATATCTTGATGCAGCGTACCGCCGTAATGGACATTGAGCAGCTGCTCCCCGTAGCAAATGCCTAAAATTGGACGGTTCCACTCATCACAGGCATCGATTAGTTGATTTTCCCAATCAGTTCGTGCGCGCGGCTCCCTAGGGTCGTCCGTTTGCGGCACTTGGCCATACAGCGCCGGGTCAATATCCTGGCCACCGCTAATCACGATGCCGTCACACAACGTTGCCGCCACAAGCGGATCGATGCTTGGATCAAGAAAAACGGGTTCGCCACCAGCCTGCTGCACAGCGACCCCGTATTCGCGGCGGACATAACTATACTCAACACCTTGGTTGATGAGATCCGCGTCGTCGTAGCACATTGTAATCCCGATGATAGGCCGCATGTTTATTTTTCCTGCTTATGTTTCCGTTATACGCCCGTTTGACAGATAAAGCAACCTGCTAGGCTTTGCGTAGGCTAATCTGCAGCGCTACGCCTTCGACTTTGACGTCGATTGTGTAGAAGTCGTACGGCGTATCACTAATGGCGTCGGCGAGTGTCTCGCTCGCAATGACGTCGTGAAATTCTTTAACGGTTTTTTGGAGTTCGACATCAGTACTCACCAGGCTGGCTGAAATACGATCATCGACATTGAGGCCAGCATTTTTGCGGGCGTTTTGAATGTGGCGCACAACTTCGCGCATCAAACCTTCGCGCTTCAATGCTGGTGTTAGGTTTAAGTCGAGCGCTAGTTCTTTGCCCTGTTTGACGGTTTTGACATTCAATTCTTCAGTCAGAATATCTTCAAAATCGACGAATTCACCGAGCGTTGGTACGGTCACGCTGGTCAGCGGTTGACGTACTTTCATGCGCTCTTTGGCACGAATACTCAGGCCGGCGTTCACGTACTCACGCACCGTTTCCATATCACGTACCACCAGCTCATTCACGTGACCTGCGGTTGGCCAGTCCAGTAAATGGACGCTCTCACCACCAGTCAGCTTTTGGTACAGTTCTTCAGCCAAAAACGGCGTGAATGGCGCCATCAGTTCCGCCAGGTGAACCAGCACGTAGTGTAACGTCCGGTAGGCGTTGTTTTTATCAGCGTCATCACCCGACTTCCAGAAACGACGACGACTACGGCGCACGTACCAGTTGCTGGCGTCTTCGATAAACGGCAGAATTGGCTTGACGGCATTTGGAATATCGTAGGCGTCGAGATTCTTTTCAATCTCACGGTTCAACTGGTGGACGCGACTAACAATCCATTGATCGAGTGGGTTGGTCAGGTCGCTCGTTGGGTCGCTCATATCGCCCTTCCATTCCCATTTATCAACCTCGGCGTACATCGTAAAGAAGTCGTACATATTCCACACCATGCTGAGTTTGCGCGCCACATCGCCGACTTCTTTGTCTTGCAGGGCAAAATCTTCACCGTTTAAGAGCGGACTTTGTAGCAACAAGAAACGCAGACTATCGGCCGAATACTGATCCATCAGTTCGTTTGGATCGGTGAAGTTACCATAACTTTTGCTCATCTTACGGCCATCGTTACCTGCCACGTTACCTGTTACGATCACATTCTTAAACGAATTCTCACCGAAGAGTGCCACGCTCATGGCGTGCATGTAGTAGAACCAGGCACGAACCTGACCGATGTATTCGACGATGAAATCACCGGGGAAATTATCTTCAAACTTCTGCTTGTTTTCGAACGGATAATGGAACTGCGCAAACGGCATACTGGCAGCCTCGAACCAACTGTCCATCACTTTATCAGTACGTGTATAGGTGACGTCGTCGATTGTAAACGTAATATCGTCGACCCACGGACGATGGTAATCATCGAGCTCAACACCAGATAATTCTTTTAGTTCAGCATAGCTACCGACAACTTTAACGTGCGATTTCCCTTTTGTGTCAACACCTTGCCATACTGGCATTGCTGTTGCCCAGAAACGATCACGACTTAAGTTCCAGTCTGGTGCCTGTTCGACATTTTTCGCAAAACGACCGTTCTTAACATGTGCCGGAAACCAGTTAATCGGCCCGTTTTTTTCGAGCATTTTCTCACGCTGGCCATCGATGTCCATAAACCAACTTGGATGCGCGCGGTACATTAAACGCGTGCCACAACGGTGACAGTGCGGGTAGCTGTGGCGGATGTAATCAATCTTCCAAACAACACCCGTTTCAAGCAGTGTCTTCGCAATCGTCTTGTTGATTTCCCAAACGTTGGCACCCTTCCACTCGGTTTCGGTATAGTGACCATTTTCGTCGATAACGTGGATGACCGGAATCTTCTCGCGCTTGGCCATGGTAAAGTCTTCTTCGCCATAAGCTGGCGCGATATGGACGATACCCGAACCATCGTCAGCGCTGACGTAATCAGCGTGCCATACCTTGTGTGCATTAGTACCGCGGTCTCCAAACAGCGGCTCGTAACTTTTACCGACGAGTTCCTTACCTTTGAATGTCCGGATAATGTTGTATTCAAGCGGCTGATGTTTCGCATCTGTAAATACTTTTGCAGCCAAATCTTTTGCAATAATTAAGTGTTCACCACCAATTTCAACTTCAACGTAGTCAAAATCGTTATTCACCGCCACGGCAGTATTAGCCGGTAGTGTCCATGGTGTGGTGGTCCAAGCAAGTAAACTCACCTCTTCGCCGACCAACTTAAACTTTGTAAAGACCGATGGGTCAGTCACGTCTTGATAGGCACCGGCGTCCATCGTTACTTCGGCTTTCGAGAGTGGCGTGGCGTCAAGCGTACAGTACATCAATACCTTTTCGCCTTCGTAGATTTTACCTTTTTCGTAGAGCGTCTTAAATGCCCACCAGACAGATTCCATGTAGTCTTTATCCATGGTTTTGTAGGCACCCTTAAAGTCGACCCAGCGACCAATGCGATCGACGGTATCTTCCCATAGGCTACTCGTTTGTACCATGTTTTCGCGACAGGCGATGATATATTTTTCAATACCGTATTCCAGCACTTCTTCGCGGCTATTAATGCCGAGCTTCTTCTCAGTGTAGCGTTCAGCCGGTAGCCCGTGACAATCCCAACCCCAGACACGCTCAACATGCTTGCCTTTCATGGTTTGATAGCGTGGGATGGCATCTTTCACAATCGAACTAAGAAGCGTTCCGTGATGTGGCACACCCGAAATAAACGGTGGACCATCATAAAAAACATAGCTGTTATCGGATGAACGCTGTGCAATCGATTTCTCGAATGTTTTATTGGCTTTCCAATAGTCAACGATAGCTTTTTCGTACTCTAGTGCGCGGCGGCGGGTGTTGGCTTTAAATTTCATTGTGCGTCTCCTTTACGTATCATCTTAATTTCGGGTATCTTGTTGTCAAATAATGTCTCACTGCCGGGTATCTCTTCAAATTGCCATTTGCGGTAGAAGGCTTTGGCGCGCTCGTTGTAGGTGGCAACGCCAAGTTCTAATGGCTTCGTTGGGTCGCTCCACTCGATGACCTTTTGCATGAGCTGCCGCCCCACACCTTTGCCGTGGAAGCGCTCATCGACGTAGAGTGAACCGACATGCTGCACGCCCACTTCGTCGATGTACGGTGTCGTCGAACCAATAATCCCACCCTGACTTGACCGCGCAACATAGCAGGCTCTGCCCGGAATGTTCAGTCGCTCAATACCCTGCTGAATACGTTCTGGGCGTAGCTGTTCCTCGCTACGCTCTTCGATCCATTCCCGTGTCACGCCACGTTCGTCGTTCACGTAGGTAGCGAGCCATGACTCTAGACGCATACGCGTCGCTGGCTCGACGTCTTCGGCCTGCATAGGTTCGATAGTGTAGGTTGGCTGCGACTCGTGCTCCATGTCATTCCTTTTCATTAAAATAAAAAATCACCTCTTTCGAATGTCAGAGCCCGCATACGGGTGGTTCCATCTGACTTCCAAAAGAAGTGATTCTTTTAGCGCTTAGTTGTTCGCTATAACGTCGCGTTCACGTCGGGGTCTAATCTTCTTTCGAATTTCTTCCCAAGAACTTCACGGCTGATAACCGCTCACTCACCTCATCGATAAATCGTCCTGTTGTCATTTTACTCTATACTAGATGACTATTCAACTAATCCACACGACCACTATCCGGTATGTTCCTATCTGCGGTATAATAGATAGTTGTCATGCGTCACATTCTCACACCTAGTTCCATTCGATGGACTGCCGCACTTATTACATTCTTCGTCGCAGGAGTTGTGCTCCTTTTTGGGCCGTCGCACCTGGAATATCCTGCGCCGTTTTATATTACCCATCTCGCCACAATCGTCGATACGCTCATCCTGGCAACTACATTCTATGCTGCAATCGGACTGGTGATTGGTAAACGGACCGCCTGGCGCGTCGCAATAACCATCCTCACCCTCTCAACGATTTGGGAGTCAGTTGAATCGCATGGCATCATCGGCTTTACGAGTATATTTCCTCTCGCCGCCCTTATTATCGTGGGTTACACGCATCGTTATTACCAACTGGGAAGCGGGCCATCTGGCGTAAAAACTGCCCTACAGCGGGCACTAGTCTTTACATTCATCTCAACGATTATTGGCTGTGTCGCCTTCTTTTTTCTTGCTGCAAATGAACACCGTCATTTTTCACTGTTCGCTAGTATTGTCGCGTCACTCGATCGGATGTATTCGCTCCAAGATGCCTTTGAGCCGCTGCGAAGTAGCGCCCCGGGCCACATTGCTGGTCGCGTACTACTCCTCACCCTCGGCAGCCTGAACTATATCGTCATCGCTTTAGCACTCCTAAAGCCAATCGCCGACAGTTTTCACCTCACCTCATCGACGCACCAGCGGGTGCTTTCGCTTATTAAACGATTTAGCACCTCGAGTGAAGATTACTTTAAATATTTCCCCCACGATAAATCGTACCATTTTAGCGAATCAGTCAACGGCTGCATCGCCTACGCCGTGTCTGGCAATACCTGCGTCGTCGTCGCTGATCCTATCGCTGACAATCAGACCGATCAAATACTCCTCCTTAAAGAATTTACTCATTTTTGCTCGACGCAGGGTTGGCAAATAGCCGTCGTGGCCGTTGCACCGGCAAGTAAGCCACTGTACGAAGCGGTCGGGCTACGCATGATAAAGATTGGCGAAAATGCTATTGTCGAGCTGGAGGATTACGTCACAAACGGCCTCAACAAAAAGAGACGAAATGTCATTAGCCGCTTTTTAAAAGCCGGTTATACAACGCACCTTGAAACACCCGGACATAACCGTAGTCTGATGCATGAGCTACAGCGAGTGTCTGACAACTGGCTCGCACGTAACCACCGCCAAGAACACCAATTCGCGATGGGCTACTTTTCTCAGCGCTATTTACAAGACTGCCACCTATTCGTCGTCCGCGACGCCGAATATCGGGTGGTGGCATTTGCCAATCTCCAGCCGAATTTCTCGACAAACAAGCAGGCCTCTATCGACTTAATGCGCGCCCAGTCTGACGCTCCAGCTAGTACGATGGACTTTCTTTTCATCCGCCTTATTCAGCAGTTACATGCCGACGGCTGGCATAGTTTTGATATGGGCTTGGCGCCACTGTCTGGCCTTGAACAAGCCAAACATATCAATGAACGCGGGCTTCACCTACTGTACCGCTACGCCAACCGTTGGTTTGCGTTTCACGGACTCCGACGCTTTAAAGACAAGTTTCATCCTACCTGGGAAGCACGCTTCCTCGCCTATTCCGGTACCGCATCACGCCTGCCTGCAGTTGCACTAGCAATCAATGAAGTCATGAAGTACAAAAACTAAGCAAACAAACCGCTGCCGAACTTCAATATGACCAACACAACCAACAGTACAATCCAACTGGCCACAACTACTTTGTCGTAATCTTTTTGCAAAAAGGCCTGGACGCGGCTGTTCACTTTTTGACTCAATCCGAATATATTCTCACGCAAGCTATAGCGCATAATTATTTCAAACAGCATCGTTGTCGTGAAGGTAATAACAAGGCACCATGGGCACAACACCTGGATAACGTAGACGCTGTTAAAAAACAGCCAATACGAAAAGATAAGGCCGAGTCCAAAACCAACGGCTGCGAAGCGCCAGAAAAGTCGTGGCAATGTAGCACCGCAGAGCACCACGACAGCCGTCGTGATAACAACAGGAAACGCCATCAGGCCAATAAACATGTTTGGAAAGCCAAACGCGTGCGCCTGCCACGTCTGCATAACAGTTGAGCAGTTCAAAACAGCGTTCACTGAACAGCTTAAGATGGCATGCGGATTTTTAAGCACTTGAATCTCGTCAATCGACAAGATAAAGCTCACAATAAGGCCCACAATACCAAAGCCGAGCATCGTGCCAAATAGCCATTTGTTTGATCGTTCGACTGTTTTTTTACTAGACATAATAACTTACCTCGCTAATAGTTGGTAGCGGCGTCCCGCGCCATAAATTCTGTAAAACACCGTCGTCACTGAGTGCGACAATACTCGGATATTCCACAATATCGTAGGTACGACAAAAATCTGTACCGTCTGGCGTATCAGGGTTCATCGTCTCAAGGTCGTGACCGGTTTGACGCTTGAAGTCGCGGAGGTAATCAATCACTTCGCGGGCGTAATCAGTTTCTTCCTTGTAGACGACAATTGCTTTCATAGACTACTTTCTACGACGCTGCTTTAGAATTTCTTCAAACTCATCAAGAGTCTTAAATTCGTGATAGACACTCGCAAAACGGACATAGGCAACTTCGTTGCGGAGCGCCAGCTCGTCGAGTACCTTGTCGCCGATTTGGCTTGAGGCGATCTCACTCTCCCCTAGCTCATAAAGGGCTTCTTCGACGTCGTTAATAATTTCTTCAACTTCTACTTCCGACGAGAAGAATTTACCAACCGAGCGCTTAATAGCCGTGGCTAATTTTTCGCGGTCAAACAGTTCGCGCGAACCGTCTTTTTTGACGACTGCGAGGTTGGGGCGTTCGACGCGTTCGTAGGTAGTAAACCGATGCTTACCGTCAAGCGAGACGCGGCGGCGGCGAATTGTCACGCCGTCGACAGATTCGCGCGATTCAAGAACGCGACTATCACCAATTTTATATCTTGTACTCATGAGCTATTCCTTACACTTCGTCAGTTTTTTTGTTCTTTTTGCGGCGACGCAAGAAGGCTGGCGTGTCAGATTCGTCATTCTCTTCATTTGGCGTATTCCAGATGTCATGCGTTGGTTCTTCGGCAAAACTAGCTGCCGCGTCAACGTGACTCAGGTCCATATCAATCGCTTCAACCGCTTCGTCGATCACGGCACGCTGGGCAATGCCAGAGGTTGGCGTTTCAAGCTGCGCGGCTTGTTCATGAAAGTACGCACTGTCAAAGCCAGTCGCAATCACGGTGATGATAAGCTCATCTTCGAGGTCTGGCTTCAGTGTGGCGCCAAAGATAATATTGGCATCTGGCGATACACTGCTGGTGATAATTTCAGCCGCTTCCTGGATCTCAGACATACTCATGTCGTAGCCACCAGTCACGTTAAACAACACACCCTTCGCACCGTCAATTGATACTTCAATTAATGGTGATTCAATCGCCTGCTGAGCTGCTTGTGCCGCACGGTCATCGCCGCTGGCGCGACCAATGCCCATCAGAGCTGAGCCGGCATTGCTCATAACCGCCTTGACGTCGGCGAAGTCGAGGTTGATGAGGCCGTGTTCGGTAATTAGCTCAGAGATACCTTGGACACCCTGACGTAGCACGTCATCGGCAATCTTGAAGGTTTCAAGCAGTGGGGTGCGGCGATCGATTGTCTGGAGAAGACGATCGTTTGGAATGGTAATCAAGGTATCAACTTGTTTGCCAAGCTGGGCAATTGCCCATTCAGCATTTTGACGACGTTTTTCGCCTTCAAAACTAAATGGTTTTGTGGCAACACCGACAACCAGAATACCAAGCTCGCGGGCAATCTCGGCCACGACGTGACCAGCACCACTACCGGTACCACCACCAGCACCAATGGTGACAAAGATCATATCTGCACCTTCGATGGCGTCACGAATCTCGTCACGTGACTCGTTGGCAGCCGCTTCACCAGTGAGTGGATCAGCACCAGCACCTAAGCCATTGGTGGTTGATTTACCAAGATGGATTTTAATATCAGCTTTTGAATTGTGTAACGCCTGCGCGTCAGTATTCATAGCAATGAACTGGACACCGGACAGACCGGCATCTTTCATGCGATTAACAGCCGAGCCGCCAGCGCCGCCGACGCCGACTACTTTGATGCTCGCAAATGTTTGTATTTCGCTTGGTTTCACTTCAGGCATGGAATGCACTCTCCCCCAGATATTCTATTCTTCACCCAGTATATCATTTATATATTCAAAACAACATTACGCCTTAAATCGGCTCAAAAACTTCGAGAGCATCCCGCCAGCGTTTTGCAGCATAGCTTTGCTATTAACCGATTTATGGACGCGCGTCGATTGCTGATTGTGACCTTCGCCGTCAAGCAACATCAAGCCAACCGCCGTCGCAAATTGTGGCTCTTCAATATGCTCAGCGACGCCGCCATACCCCGTTGGCTTGCCGATACGGGCAGCGAGGCCTAGTTTACGCTTGGCGTACTCTACGATGCCCTTCAGCTGCGCTGTGCCGCCTGTCAGCACGACACCGCTTGGTAGTTTGCCGGCACGGCCAGCTTTCTTTAGTTCTTTTTCAACTGCCTCAAAAATCTCATCGAGTCGTGCTTCGACGATTTCGTCAATGTCGGCGGAGCTGAAACTAACGACATCACCGTCAGTTTTGATGTTGACCCCTTCCGCTTCGCTCCGAGGTGTTGCCACGGCATGCGCTACTTTTACCTTTTCGGCAATTTCTGGATCGGTCTTAAGTCCAATCGCTAGGTCGTTGGTGATATTCGTGCCACCAACCGGAATAACAGCGATATATTGCAGGTCACCTTCTTCAAATACAGCCATACTCGTGGTCGCACCGCCGATATCGATGACGGCAACGCCCGTCTCAAGTTGCTGCTCACTGAGTACTGCTCGCGCAGCGCCCAGAATAGCTGGTGTCATCGTATGTAAATCTACCTTAGCCAGTTCGGCCGCTTTTTGCAGATTTGCGACATACGGCGCCAGTGCTGACACGACATTGGCATTAATTTCGAGCCGCGTACCCGTCATACCGAGTGGATCTTTGATATTATCCTGGCCATCAAGTCGATAGCTATGTGGCACTACCTCGAGGATTTCGCGATTTGCTGGCACTTTACCGAGCGTGGCGACTTCTTCAATCCGGGCAATGTCCTCGCTAATGATTTCATGATCGAGACTACCGACAGCAATCATGCCGTCAGCCTTGGTGCTCAAAATATGCGCACCGTTAATACTCATCGAAGCGGCGTTCACCTGATAGCCACTCATGCGCTCAGCCTCACCCAGTGCGTCATCAATCGCCTGAGCTGGGCCGGTCAAATTGACGACAGTTCCCTTGCGCATGCCGCTATTTGGCGCTTGGCCAATACCTACAATAGTTGGTGTGCCTGTGGTGGCGTCAATGTGGCCTACGACACAGCGAACAGTGGTCGTACCGATGTCTATACCGACAGCATATCGAGAAGTTTCTTGCATGTGTTTTAGTATACCGCTTATGACATATTTTGCCTAGCAGCTATATGGGGTAAAATGAAGATATGAAACTTGGTGTCTTTGATAGTGGAATTGGCGGCGAGGCCGTCGCGGCCGCCTTACGGCATACCTTTCCGAGCGCCGCTATTCACACGGTAAATGACCGCGCGCATGTCCCGTACGGCAATAAAAGCCCTCGTGAAGTAATCCGGCTGACCAATGCTGCGATCCAACCGCTTCTCGCTGAAAAAAGTGATGTCATCATCTTAGCCTGCAACACAGCCACCGCCCTCGCTATCGAATGGCTCCGTGACCGCTACCCCACTCAAAAATTCATTGGAATTGAACCCATGATTAAAACCGCCGCCAGTTTGACAAAAAATAAAATAATTGCCGTCTGCGCCACACCTGCTACGTTGACTAGCAACCGCTACGCCGAACTTGTGCGAACGTACGGTGCCGACCTGTGCATCATAGAACCAGACTGCAACCAGTGGGCCTACCGGATAGAAAACAACCAACTCAACCATGCGCACGTCAAACAAATTATCGATGACGCCTGTCACCAAGGTGCCGATGTTATCGTCCTCGGCTGTACTCATTATCACTGGATAAAAGAGTTGGTCATCATACTAGCCGCTGGCCGTGCCACCGTTATCGAACCGTCCGAGGCGATTGGCCGCCGCGTAGAGCAGTTATTACAGCTGCGTTAAGATCTCAGCACCAGTCTCAGTAATAAGCACGGTGTGCTCAAAATGCGCCGATAGGCTGCCGTCACGCGTACTGATCGTCCAGCCGTCTTCGAGTGTGCGAATCCGTTCGCCACCAAGTGTTGCCATTGGTTCGATTGCAATCGTGTCTCCAGGTTTCAACAACACACCACTACCCTTGCGACCATAATTTGGTACTTCGGGAGGCATGTGCATCTCCAGGCCAACACCATGGCCAACTAATTCACGAATAATACCGAGTTTGCCATCATGCAAAACCTTTTCAACAGCAGCACCAATATCACCCGTATAAACTGGACCTTTAATGGCATCGATACCGGCGTACAAGCTACGTTCGGTCGTGTTAAGTAGGTGCTTTTTGACACCCGACAACACTTCGCCAACCACCATCGAAAAGGCGGCGTCGGTCTTCATGCCTTTGTACTCAATCACGAGATCAAAACTAACAATATCACCCGCTTCCAGTACATAATCGGTTGGAATACCGTGGACGATTTCGTCGTTGGTCGAAATACAAATCACGTTTGGAAAATTCACTTCGCTGGTTTTATAGGTCGCAATCGCCCCGCGGGAGGTAATCAGGCGTTCCGCGTAGGCGTCAATCTCACGCTCCGTCATACCGGTTTGTACATATGTTTTTAGGTCATTAAGAATCTGCGCCAAGATCTTGCCGCCTTCGCGCAACGCCTGAATTTGAGCGTCGGTTTTAGTACCGGTGACTAAGCCAGATGACACGCCACTAACTCCTCCACGATCCGGTCGTGCACTTGTCCGACCGTCCCCGTACCGTCAACATGAACAATGTTAATACCTTGCTCAGTAAAATAACTCAGAATTGGATACATTTCAGAGCGATAAATCCGCAAACGCTCATCAATCACCTCTGGCGTATCGTCCAGGCGACCACGTACTTCGAGACGCTTTTGCAACTCACTGCGTGGCACTTCAAGCACCACTACTAAATCAATGGCTCGACTATGCTGGGCTTGAGCGTCAACCAGCCACTTAGCTTGCGATAGTTCACGCGGAAAGCCATCAACAATCACCTTATTAATACCGGCCTGACCAGCGCGCGAAAGTGCATCGCCCATAATCTCACTGATTTTTTCAACTGGCACGAGTGCTCCAGTTTTCATGATTTCTAGCAGCTCGCTATCACGTGTATC
>DHJF01000020.1:18936-19708 GCA_002404195.1 Candidatus Saccharibacteria bacterium UBA4727
GCTATCACGTGTATCGCGTAGTAGTTGCCCCGCACTTAGCCAACGCCAACCTTGGCGCGCCGCTAACATCTGCCCTTGCACGCTTTTACCCGCGCCGGCTGGACCGAAAAATACTATCATGACTGCTCCTTTTTATTTTAGTTCAATGCTTCTTTGACAAGCCTAGCGACGAGTGCGCCATCGGCCGTATTGCCGACTGCTTTTTTGACAGCGCCAATTACTTGACCCATCATTTTAGCGTCAGTGGCGCCAAGTTCAGCGACAGTTGCCGTGACAATTGCCTGCACTTCAGTCTCAGATAGCTGCTGCGGTAAGTACACGCTCAAGATTTCCGCCTCTCGGCACTCACTAGCGGCCGATTCAGCCCGGTCGTTTTGCGCGTATAAACTAGCGGCTTCGTTACGCTTTTTGACTTCTTTGGCGATAATCTGCTCAATCGTAGCGTCGTCGAGACCTTCGTCGCGCTTGTTTTGGGCAACCTCTTCGTTTAAGATAGCTGCTTTGAGCGTTCGTAGTGTTTCACCCACAAAACGATCGCCGCCCAAAAGAGCGGCTTTAAGATCATCTTGTATGCGCTGTTTTAGCGCCATTGACTAGCGAATTCCTAGACGTGCGTTAGCAGTTTTAACCGCTTTGCGTTCTTTACGAATAATCGCTTTTGCGCGACGCTCAGTCTTGCTAAGAGGTTTAGCGAATCGCATAGAAGCTTTCGCCTCTGCCAAAACGCCGCTCTGCAAAACTTTGCGGTTGAAACGACGAATAATATTCTCGT
>DHJF01000024.1 GCA_002404195.1 Candidatus Saccharibacteria bacterium UBA4727
ATGCGTGCGGTGGTGGGTTTTCGGCGCGGTCACGAAGGCTACTCTCCTATTCCGGCGCTAAATATTCTCGTCTTGTATAAATAGAAATTCCAAAGCGTTGTAATGCCAAGCGCGATCGTCCGCGTAATCGTGGCGGGTACGAAGCTGACAAGGAGATTTGTGACGAGAATCGTAAAACCAAAATTAAACAGCACCAACAGTCCGAATGCTGCGATTTGCGGTACTAAAACGGTGTGATGGGTGCGTTTATCTTGAAAGGTTACCAGCTTTTGCAAGAGAAACGACACGATTAACCCCAGCCAAAAACTGAATGTGACCGCAACGACGCCACTTGCGCCCCACCACTGGGCGATCACAATAACGAGTAGTTCGAAGAGATACACGCTGACGCCGATAATAAGGTAGCGTTTAGTCGGTCCGCTCAGGCGTTCAAGTAGCTTCAAGCTACACCTCTTCCGGTTCATGTTGTAGGCCAGCCGATCCGCGGTAATCAACGATATAGAGCGGTCGGCGTTTGGTCTGGTTGTGGGTGTGCGACAAGTAGAGTGAAATAATCCCCTGCGAGATAAGGATGATGCCAACCAGAAAAAGAATCAAGATGCCAAGCATGGCTGAGCCGGTAAATCGCCAGTGCCACGGGTCGCCCAAGATAATTTGTTCCACACCGACGGCGATGCCGAGCAAGAACGCCACGCTAGTAATGAATAGCCCGATGTAGCCGAAGATGTAGAGCGGGATTGACGATAGCGAAACGAAGCTGCTCGTTGCCAGGCCGACAAGCTGACGGAAGCCGTAGCTCGGTGTGCCGGTGGTGCGTGCCGGTCGGTTGATGGGGATAAAGACACGCTCAAAGCCAAGCCAGTCAATCAAACCACGGGTGATGCGCCCGGTCTCGGGAAGTGATAAAAATGCTTGCTGGACAGAACGATCAATCAGGCGATAATCGGTCGTGCCGGGTACGAGTTTTTGACCAGTGGCACGATTGAAAAGACTATAAAACAGCCATGAACCGGCCCGCTTGATCATCCCCTCATTATCGTTGTCGGTGCGCAGGCCAATGACGACCTGGGCGCCTTTTTTCCAGGCGTCGATAAAAGCTGGGATTGCAGCAATAGGATGTTGGCCGTCGCCGTCAAGCATTAAGATTGCCTGCCCCTCGGCAGTGGCAATGGCAGCCGATAGCGCGTTTTCTTTGCCGAAATTGCGCGATAGCTTGAGGAGTTTTGTGTGGCGGTCGCTCGCGCAAATATCCCGAACGATAGTTGCGGTGGTGTCAAGGCTGCCGTCATCACAGTAGATGATTTCAAATGAATTGTCGGTCGCCTGCTTGATGGCCGCATGCAGCTCGCCATGGAACGCAGCAATACCAGCACTCTCGTTGTAGAGAGGCACGGCAACGGAGACGAGCGGACGCGTAGTGGACATAACTGCTGTTAGTATAGCAATAGCGGCGACAGATAGGAAGAGTTGCGACGCGGTAAGGCCCAACAATAGGTACGAAGAAAGCTCCGGTAAACCGGGGCCGTCAATCTTCAATATTGCCGGGTCTGAAATTGACCGCGGTAGCAGTATGGTTGCAGTGGTAGTTGAGCTATCTTTTTGCGAGGGTCCTCACAATGAGTAATGGTCTACGGTGCGAGCCACTGCGACGCGATGGCGATGTCCTCGGAGGCGAGCTGATGGCCTGCCTTCGTCCAGTGGAGGCGGACGTCGGCACCGCAATCTGCTAGGTAATCATGAAGTTGCGCCACACGAACCTTGTCCATGATATGGTCAGCCTCTCCGTTGAGCAGTAGGATGTCGACGCCCGTCAAATCGGGGTGTTCCAAAAAGGCAACCGGGAGCATGCCGCGAAACAGGATGGCTTTTTTAACCACAGTCGGATGCTTGGCGAGCAGACTGGCAATCATATTGGCACCATTTGAATAGCCGATAGCGATTAGCTGACTATCAAACAAGCTATGCTCGGTTCGGGCTGCATCGATAAACCCGACGAGGTCGGCAGTTTCACGCTCGACCTCCAGTGGATCAAAGCTGGCGCCGGCATGCCGCGTAAAATAACGGGCGTGGCCGTCAACCATCACCTTCCCTTTCGGGCGTAATTGGGAAGCATCCGGATCTATTAGTTGTCCAACTTGGGTCATGTCGTTTTCATCACCGCCAACACCGTGGAGGAGCAAGAGTGTCTGTCCATCGGTGCCGGCGTGAAAACCGTAGGTATAATCAAGCAATTTCATAGTAGCTAACAACAGCAACGTCGCGCATCCAGGCGCTGCCAATAATTGTGATGTTCATGATTTTCTCCTAGGTTAATTACTATACTAAGTATAGTATATACCTCTCCATCGTGGTTGTCGAGGAATATTGTAAATTACAGGAGTTCATGCGATAGGTATCGTCGTGTATCATAGAAAAGATGGTTTTGCCAAAACAAAAAATAACGGAACTCCTCTGGGGACGAATCGCCGCTAAGACAGTGTATTTTATGCTTGGCGTTGGCAGCGGCACGTTTGCCGCTAATATTCCGCGTATTAAAGATAGCCTGGGGCTGACGCCTGGCCAGCTTGGACTTGCGCTGCTTTGCTGTTCGGCTGGTGGGTTTTTGGCTATGCAGATTGTCGCCCCGCTGATAAAAAGGTTTGGCGTGCGGGCGCTGCTGTCATACGTCGCGCCAAGTTTTCCGCTGCTCCTAATTTTGATTGCCCTGTCTGGTAATTTTACGTACCTGGCGATCAGTTTTGCTCTGTTTGGCGGGGCGACGAGTATTGCTGGAATCGCGGTTAATGCGCAGGCGGTGGACATTGAGAAGGCCTATGCAAAATCGATTATGAGTAGTTTTCATGCTCTGTTTAGCGTTGGCGGCCTGGCGGGTGCGGCGGTTGGCGGCGTCATGGCGGCGCATCATGTAGGGATCGTGCCGAGTATGGCGCTTATCGCGGTGGGGCTGTCGGCGTTGGGTGTCATGCTGATTGCGAAACTATTTGACGTGACGAAATACGATAGCATCGAAGACCATACGGTGCACCAGGCTGCGCACAAACATCACCGCGCAAAATGGTGGCGTCAGGTACTTCTAATTGGTAGCTTGATTTTTGTTTGTTATTTGAGCGAAGGTGCGATTGCGGACTGGAGCGCGATTTACATGAAATCTGCCCATACGGCCGGGCCGTTTATTGCCGTGCTTGCCTATATGATTTTTAACGCCTGCATGACGATTGGACGGTTTTCGGGCGACAGTGTGATCCGTACGTTCGGTCAATTGCCTACCCTGATAGGCGGTGGTGCGCTAGGTGCAGTTGGTCTTTCGCTCGGCTTGCTGGCGCCAAATATAACATTCGCGTTAGTTGGGTTTGGCGTGGTGGGAGTTGGACTTTCGGTGCTGGTGCCGATTTTGATTTCGATGGCTGGTAATTTGCCAGAAGGCGATCGTAACCTGGCGATTGCCCGCGCCAGTACTTGTGGGAATATTGGCCTGATGGCCGGTCCGGCGTTGATTGGTTTTATTGCTGAGCACTATAGCCTGCTTGGTGCCATGATGGTGCCGGTGGCGCTCCTTGGTGTGCTGTGCGTCGTCGTAATGATAATGCACCGCTCGGTGCGGATACCTTACCGCGATACGGGCGTGCTGGAGTAGACCGATAAAGCTGGGGCATGCGAAACCCCGCCTCCTTCCGGAAGCGGGGCTTCGACGGTGAGACGGGGTGGGATCAGTCAGGATTGACTGAGATCGAGGCAGAGGGTGACGCCCGCGATTGAATCGCCAAGGGTTGGGTATTCGGTGTATGCACTGGTCGGCAGCACGAAGCTGCCTGTACCGCCTTTGCCGACGGTAACGTTCAGTGACTTGTCGTTGAGGGGGCCTCCTGTGCCAGAGCGGTCCTTTCCTTTAAAGCTGTGAACAATCAGTGCCGGAAGCGCTGATTTGTTGTTGAGCTTGACGGTGAGGGTAGCGGAGGTCTGTATAAGGTCCTCCTTGTAGTCTGGGGTGGCCTCCTGGGTGAGCTGGAAAGACGCGCCGTCCAGTTCTTGGTGGGAACCGAGCGGTACATCGACAGCCATTAGGCCATCGCGACACTTGAGTGCATTGACGCCATCGGTGCGCTTGACATCGTTGACGACAGCCGGTTGGGGCTTGTTGTCAGTGCTATCAATAGCAGCTCCGTTGCTCTCGCCGGCGCAACCGGTGAGCAACAGCATCGTGGCAATTGCCACTGTGGCGAAGAACGAGCGCGACATTTTAACCTCTTTCGAATGGTCCGTGAAGCCAAGGATATCCTAGGCCTCATTAGTTATATGGTAGCATTATTCTACATATTTGTCAATGTATCGTAGCGCTCACGCCCCTAGCTTGCCTGGAATCTATAACAATCTGAGGACTGAAGAGTTAGTAGCCGGTGTTCTCGTCGTCACGGCAGGCAGCGACAATCGACTGTCCTATTGGCAGTGAAACCATTGTTTGGGCAGTGTAGAGCATGACGCCGCGGTGGGTGCGGGCGCGGAATCGTTTGGTGAAATAAAGGTCATTGTCGGATTTGACGATTTCGTGCGCAATGGCTTCGACACTGCGATAGCTGGCGTCAACGAAAGGATATTTTTGGCGGATGATCGTCACGAGTTCATTGAGGCTGACGTAGGACTGGTCGCCAACGCGAAGGCCCTGACCAGTATGGACGGCGTTTGGTAGGTCTGCCAGACAGGCTTGGATTTGTTCTTCATCGTAGGCGTCGATTGCTTCGTGATGGCGGCGTACCAGGCGCGTATCAATAGTGTTGTGCTGGGTCAGGTAGTCGAGCGCGAAGCTGTCGACGGCGAGGCG
>DHJF01000003.1:0-13856 GCA_002404195.1 Candidatus Saccharibacteria bacterium UBA4727
ACTGAGTGATATCCATCAATTCGGCCTGGTGGAGCTTCTCACGACGATTGACGATACACTTGGACTACAACTACTCGCCTCGACACCGGATATTGGCGATGAAGCCAAACAACTGATTTTAAAACGCGAGCAAGCCCGTGCTGCCAAAAATTGGCAAGCTTCCGATGAACTGCGCGACACGTTACTTGCTCAGGGAATTGTCGTCCGCGATACGGCCAGTGGCACCGCCTGGGAATACGCCTAACTATTGCGCATTCAAACGAGCTATTCTAAAATAAACGTGTTCGTATTCACCCGAATCGCCCCCGAGAGGAGGTGAGTTCCATGGCAAAAGGCAAAAAGGCAATGCCGCGTGTTCGTCACATTCACGTAGATACGTACAAAAAAGAATCCGACGACCACCAACGCAAAAACGCCGAAAATCAGATGAAATGGGCAAAAGAACGGCGCCCGCTTGAAATACCGTCAGACAAGCTACAGCCAAAGCGCGCGAAACGCGCCGAGAGCGGCTACTGACTGCTACAGATTGAGAAGTAACGCCCACCCACACGAGGAGCTGCGATTTGAAAGTGATATACGAATAAACCCCGCCTTGGTATCAAGGCGGGGTACGTTCTTTCCAGGCGTAGGTTTAGCTCTCGCCCTGCAGCTTTTTAACAAGCTTGACGAGTGGCTTTTCACTCTTGATGCGATTGCGCTTCGCGCGTGCTAAATAATCTTCGACCAATACCTTGAGGCAGCCGGCGACAGGAATGGAGATGATACCTCCCGCGAGGCCGAAAACATACAGTCCAATCGTTACAGAGGCAAGTACTGCAAGAGCCGATAGCTCAAGCTTACGCGATTGGATAGTTGGTGAGATAAAATTATTCTCAATTTGTTGATAGACCATAAAGAAGATAATGAAGATGATTGCCGCCGTAATATTATTAAAGGCCAGCAAAATAGTAATCAGCAACCCGCCGATTGTCGCCCCGAACATTGGGATGAGCGAGAGTGTAAAGGCGATAGCAACCGTAGGTAGCGCTAAATTAGCTGGTACCGGGAAGATGAAACTAAGGATGAATACCGTTAAGCCAGATGCGGCCGCACCGATAGCCGAAACTGTCAGTTGACCGGTGACATAGCCAGTGACGACGCCGTACATACGACGAACGAGACGACGGTGGTACTCCATGCGGTCTTCATCGCTATAGATACCCCAAAGGCGCCTCAGCCATGCCGGACCTTCGACGAGCATCAAGAACGATAATACCAGTACAAGAAGAAGCGAGGTGAGCGTCGCCAGGAGCGAACCGACACCACTGACAATGTTTTTGCTAAAGTCGCCCAACCACTGGGTTGAATTCGCTTTGACTGAATTTACAGCCTGATCAACTTGTGGCTGGAGGTGATATTTATTAATCACATCACCAAGTCCGCGCCACTGCCTGCTGGCGTTTTCAACAAGTGACGGTACGGTATCAACAAACTTTGTTGTCTGCTGGACGATTGGCGGCACGACCAAAAAGGCAAAGGCACCAAGTACGGCAATGACCAAGATAAATGCAATCGCCGTGCCGCCAATGCGACTTCTGCCGGGCAAGCGCCGGGCAATCCAACTGACCGGTGCGTTCAGCGCCAACGCCAAGAAAAAGGCAACGCCTAAAATAATAAGTGCCGTGCGGGCGCTATAAATAGCTAAAATCGCAAAGGCGAAGCCAATGACGACGAGCCAAAAGCGGACAAATGTTTTGGTATCAATTTCGATGCGTACTTTCATAATAGCGTTATTATAGCATCATTTCTGAGTACCGGCGTAATAGCTCGTGAGAAAATTGTGCTTGAAATCAAAAAACGTACCGTCGGCAATGCTGGCGCGAATACCATCGACCAAACGGACAATAAAGCGTTCGTTATGAATCGTAGCCAGGGTATTCGCCAGCAGTTCGTTAGATTTAAATAAGTGATGGAGATAGGCGCTCGTAAAATTCATACAGGTATAACAATCACAGGTGTCGTCGAACGGGGTAAAATCTTCTCTGAACTGAGCGCGCGTGACATTCACACGGCCGCTGCGCGTATACAGGGCGCCATTTCGACCGACGCGAGCAGGTGAGACGCAGTCGAACGTGTCGGCGCCATTTTCAATACAGGAAAAAATATCATCCGGCTCACTGATGCCGAGCATATGGCGCGGCTTATCTTCCGGTAGCTCTTCGCACATCCAACTGACAATTTCGCCGATATTCTCTTTAGTCAGCGCACCGCCAAGGCCGTAGCCGTCAAAATCCATGCCACCTAAGAATTGCGACGATTGGCGTCGTAAATCTTCGTGATTAGCGCCCTGGACCACGCCAAACAGCGCCTGAGGCGGTCGGTGGCTTCGTTCCAGGTTTAGTCTGGTATGTTCAACTAAACTACGCACCGCCCACGGATGCGTGCGCTCGTTCAATGACTCGACCTGATAGTCGTAGTCGTGATACAGCGTCGTCAGCTCGTCAAAGGCAAAGGTGATATCAGCCCCGATTTCGTGCTGAATCTGCATCGAACGCTCCGGTGTAAAGCGATGTTTGCTGCCGTCTAGATGCGACTTAAAGGTAACACCGTCGTTATCAATCCAGGCCAAGCGCTCTTTGCGGCTGAGGGGCTTCTCATCAGCCCTACCGTCCATATCGATCACTTTTTTAAAACCGACGCCAAGCGACATCACCTGAAAGCCGCCGCTATCACTAAAAATTGGCTTATCCCAATTCATAAAGGCATGCACGCCACCAGCTTTATCGAGAATACTCGAATGAGGACGAAGGTACAAATGATAGGCATTCACGAGCACGGCCTGTGCACCCAGTTCGGCTAATTGCTCGGGCGTGAGCGCCTTGAGCGTCGCCTTGGTACCAACCGGAATAAAAGCTGGCGTCTCAATGCTGCCGTGTGGCGTCGTCAGCGTACCAGTGCGCGCCAACGCGCCCTTGAGCTTGTGATGAATGGTAAAAGTCAGTGCCTGAGTCATGTATATCAGCCTCCCATATCTCCCGTGGCTGCTATACTGATAGGAGATTTGTAACCATAAGGAGTATTCATGAATCAACCGCTCACGATTGCCGTCTTAGCTGGCACCACTCGCGCTCAACGCCAATCAATCAAGGCCGCCCATTATATTGCTCATTTTGGTCAACAACTCGAAAATGTTGAAATTATTTTTGTTGATCCGACCGAGTTTTATTTCCCAGGTGACGGTAACGACCCAGAGGGTAAAGATTCACGTTATAGCGATATTACGGCTAAAGCCGATGCGTTTTTTGTCATCACGCCGGAGTATAACCACAGTTTTCCGGGTACCTTGAAACGCATGCTCGATAGTGAGCTCCACAATTATAATCACAAACCGGTCGCATTTGCCGGCGTCAGTAATGGCAACTGGGGTGGCGTTCGGGCGATTGAGGCCCTCGTACCGGCTGTTCGCGAAACGGGCCTAATTGTGATGAGTTGGGATGTTTACTTTCCGTATATTCAAAATATTTTTGACGAAAACGGCGTGATGCACGACGAGCATAAAGAGCGTTACGACGCACAAGTGGGCAAATTGTATACCGAGCTACTATGGTTTGCCGACATGCTAAAAACCGCCCGTCAAAAAATGTAGTACACTATATATATGGCAACATTTTCTTTTGATATAGTCTCTGAATATGACAAAGCAGAAATGAACAACGCGTTCGCAAGCACCGAACGCGAAATTGGCACACGCTACGACTTTAAAGGTACACCAGCTGCCATCGCATGGATGGCTGATAAAGCGGGTTATAAAATTACGGGTGCCGGACAATGGCAATGCGACGCCGTGCTTGATATCGTACGCAAAAAACTCGCCAGTCGCGAGCAGAGTGCCAAGGTACTTGATCTTTCCAAGGAACCAGTCGAAGCTAACCTCAAGACAACCTGGGAGATTCCCTTTAAAAATGGCCTCAGCCAAGATAACGCGAAGCTCATTAGCAAAAAATTGCGCGACGAAGCACCAAAGGTAAAGTCTCAAATTCAAGGCGACACCGTCCGCGTCACCAGCACCAGCAAAGACGAGCTCCAGAATGTCATGACGCTCCTACGAGGTGAGGATTACGACTTTGCACTGCAATTTATCAACTTCCGCTAACACGAAAGAGTAGACGTATGAGTACGACCGCCCCAACCCTTGTCAGCATCGACCATTTTCGAATGGATTTTGGCAAAACAACTGTCGTGAAAGATTTGTCCTTTAGTGTCCGTCGCGGCGAGACATTCGGTCTGCTTGGTGCCAACGGCTCAGGTAAAACCACCACCATTCGGGCCCTGCTCGGCATTTATCAACCCACCGGCGGCCAACTGCTCATCAACGGGCAACCATATACTGTTGATGGCAACGTCAAGCTTGGCTACCTGCCCGAAGAACGGGGATTATACAAAAAAGAAACCGTCTTGTCGGTGATGATTTACTTTGGCCGACTAAAGGGTATGTCGAAACGGGCCGCCGAAAACTGGTCACGCAGCTACCTCGAACGAGTTAGCCTGCTCGACAAGGCAACTACTCGGATCGATAGGCTATCGGGCGGACAGCAACAGAAGATCCAACTCGGCGTCACAATCATGAACAACCCCGAACTACTGATTCTCGACGAACCAACCAAAGGCTTTGACCCCGTCAATCGCCGCCTGTTGATGACAATCATCGAGGAGCATCAACAAGCTGGGGCGACGGTTATTTTTGTGACACATCAAATGGAAGAAGTCGAGCGTCTCTGCGACCGCATTATCCTCCTTAAAGACGGCACCGCCAGCGCCTACGGTACGATTGCTGACGTGAAAAGGCATTACAACGGCGCTTCGCTTGATGACATTTTCGTTACGATATACGGTGATCAGTCGGAAGGGGGGGCGCAGCGTGCATAATCTCGGAACAGTTTTTAGCTTTGAGGTTATCCGCAGCCTCAAAAAGAAAAGTTTTTGGATTACCGCCATGGCATTTCCCATTATCATTGTCGTTATTTTTGCGATCATCTTTTTCTCCAACCAAGCCACCAATAAAGCTGCCGAGAATACAAAAAACCAGCATTTCAACGTCGTCGTGACTGACGTATCCGGTATCGTTTCACCGCAGTTATTAAAAGCGATTGGCGCAACCACGAGTACCGACAAGGACCAGGGTATTGCCGATGTCGCACAAGGCAAAATTGACGCCTATTTCTACTATCCGGCCGACATTGCCACTCAAAAAGTACAGGTCTATGCCAAAGATGTCGGGCTCTTCGACAACAGCCGCTACCAAGCCGTCGCCTCAATGCTGCTGCAACAGTCAGTTGCTCGCAAAGTTGATGCCCAAACCAAAGCTATCTTGCAGAATACAGTCGGTTACGACGCAGTCACCTATAAGGACGGCTCGGTCTATAATGGCTTTTCGCAGATAATTGCACCGGGTATCTTTTTAGTACTGTTCTATATTCTCATTGTGATGTTTGGCAACCAGATGCTCACCAGCACGACTGAAGAAAAAGAGAACCGCGTCATTGAAATGATTCTCACTACCATCAAGGCCCGAACATTAATTATCGGGAAGATCTTATCCCTGGTCGTGCTGGCGCTCGTGCAAGTCTGTGCAATCTTAGCGCCAATTATCATCATTTACTTATTATTCCGCCACCAACTAGCGCTGCCGAATATCAACCTGACGAATATTCCGCTCGACCCACTGCGCATTGGTATCGGCGCGGCCTTATTCGCTTGTAGCTTTATGTTATTCACGGGACTGCTGGTTGCTATCGGCGCGGCCGTTCCGACAGCAAAAGAAGCTGGCGGATTCTTCGGTGTTGTGATGATTTTTCTGTTCGGCCCGCTCTACGCTGTGACGCTCTTTATTTCCGCACCTGATTCAACCCTCGTGAAAGTTTTGAGCTTTTTCCCGTTCACCGCACCTATTCCACTGATGCTCCGTAATGCAGTCGGCAACCTCAGCATGCCAGGCGCACTACTTGGTATCGTCATTCTCGCCGTTAGTGCCACAATCGTTCTGGCCATCGCGATTCGATTGTTCCGTTATGGAGCTCTTGAATATTCAAAAAGATTGTCGCTAACGACAATCTTTCATAAAAAGGACACTGCAATCATTCGCCGTTAGGCGTACATGGCAATCAAGCCGAGAACGACCAAACTGACTGCGGCGAGGGATGCAACCGCCAGGCCCATTCTGTTCGGCTCAAAATTATCAATTTCGGTCGATTTCTTCGTCGTAGGAACTGTTTTTTTCACTGTTTTCTTTACCATAAGCACAGTATAAGGCAGGCGAGGGTGTAGTGCAAGATAGACACGTGTATTGACATTTTTCGCTAGATAAAGTATAGTGAATACATATGACAGTCGCAGAAAAAACCATCGGTTGTGTCAAAGCAGCCACCGACATCCTCGGGGACAAATGGACGCCCCAGTTGCTTCGTTTCTTCGCGAACGAGGAAAGCCTCCGTTTTTGCCAACTACAAGACCTCGTTGGCGGTATTAATCCGCGCACGCTCTCGGCCCGTCTCACTCACCTTGAAACAGCCGGAATTATTGAAAAAACAACCAACGAGAGTTCAACTCGCTGCGATTACCGTCTAACAAAAAAAGGTACGGCACTCCTCCCGATTATCCGCGACATGGAGCGCTGGAGCTCGCACTACGAAACGGTGTAACTTTCAGTATTCGCTCAGATAAGCCTGATATAGTAATATATATGAGAGTTTTACTGGTAGAAGATGAACACAAGATTGCACGGGCATTAAAAAAGGCCTTAGAACAAGAGAGCTACGCCGTTGACGTCGCCTACGACGGTGACGATGGGTATGCTATGGCCACCACCGAGCCATACGACGTCGCAATTATCGACCGTATGCTTCCTGGCAGTTACGACGGCATCGCTATCGTTAAGGCTATGCGCACCGAAAAAATTCATACCCCGGTCCTCCTACTGACTGCACTCGGCAGCGTCGAAGAGCGCACCTCGGGTCTCGATAGTGGCGCTGATGACTACATGGTAAAACCATTCGCTCTCGAAGAACTATTGGCTCGCGTGCGCGCACTGCTACGTCGCCCCACCGAACAGCAGGCGACCATCCTCACTGCTGGTGATTTGTCGCTCAACACTATCACCTACGAAGTAAAACGTGGCGACACCGTGATTCAACTGACTGGTAAAGAGTTCGCATTGCTTGAATATATGCTGCGCAACCAAAACCGTCCGCTACCAAAAGAACTGATTATCGGTCATGTTTGGGACTACGACGCCGATATCTTGCCAAATACGGTTGAGGTCTACATTAAATACCTACGCAACAAAGTCGACTCACCATTTGCAACGCCACTGATTCACACCGTCCGCGGCTTTGGCTATAAACTGCAAGCAGGCGAGTAGTAGCGACGATGTTCCAGTCGGCCACGATCAAACTGACACTTTGGTATGTTGGTATATTGGTGACAATTAGTCTCGTTTTTAGCGTGATTATCTTTGCGATTGCATCATCCGAAATCGGCTCACGTATTAATTATCTGGAACGCAGCGTCAATACGGCATACAGCTTCGACCGAACTCGGTACGATGATCTGCGCGATACGCAAGTTCATCAGGCGCGTATTAACTTGGTTGGTTCGCTTATTATTACTAATTTATGTATTTGGATTGCCGGCGGCGTCGGTAGCTACTATTTAGCTCGGCGTACGTTGCTGCCGATTGAAAATGCCCACGAAGCCCAGTCACGCTTTACGAGCGATGCCAGTCATGAGCTACGCACGCCACTTGCCAGTATGAAAGTAGAGCTTGAAGTTGCCCTACGCGACCCAAAACTAAGTAAGGATGACATTCGTCAGCTGCTGGCGAGCAACCTTGAAGAGGTCAATAAGCTTACCAAGCTGTCACACACATTACTGCAATTATCGCGCCTCGACCATGCCGGTATCGATCACGAGCCAGTGTCGCTTAACACCGCCATTGCCACCGTTCTGGCACGATTCCAGAGTTCACGTCAGCGCATCATCTACACTGATCTCCCGCCTGTAAAAATCATGGCCAACCAGTCGCACGCCGAAGAACTTCTGACTATTTTCATCGATAATGCGCTCAAATATAGCCCTAACGACTCGCCAATCACGCTGACGTTAGTGCAGCAAAAACAACTGTCGGGCTTTGACATTACCAATGTGGGCGAGGGGATCCCGGCGGACAACTTACCAAAAATCTTTAATCGCTTCTATCGCAGCGATGGTTCACGCACTGGTGGCGCCAAAAAAGGCTACGGCCTTGGCTTGTCATTGGCAAAAAAGATCGTTGAAATTCACGGCGGGGAACTAACCGTCAGTAGCCAGCCCGGGCAATTTACCACTTTTCGCGTTTTACTGCCAAATATCAGCTAATAACAAGCGTGCTATCAGTATTCTTTGTTAGATTAGAGTAAATCTAACAAAGGAGATTTCATGAATGTTATTACCCGAGGGGTAAGAAATGCGTTTCGCAGCCCACTCCGTTCAGGCGCAATTGTCGTCATGTTGGCTATTAGTATCGGGCTTGTCCTCGCTATGCTGGTTGCCCGCAGTAGCATCAATCAAAAAATCGATAGTGTCAAAACCCAAACCGGCACCACCGTCACCGTCAACCCGGCTGGCGTAATGGGTGGTTTTGGTGGTGGCAATCCGCTAACGACTACACAGATAGCACAGATTAAGGCGACGGCGCATGTCAGCGCAATCACCACCTCGCTCACCGACCAGCTTGGCACTACCGACACCAATCTCGTATCATCCCTAGAGCTTGGTAGTTTCGGCAGGCGCCAACAGCGCTTTGATAACCAAGGTAGTATGGCGACAAGTGGCAATATGGCAGCGCGCCCCGCACCGACACCGCACATTAGCGTCACGGGTACATCGAACCCAAGCGCGAGTATTTCAAGCGACCAGCTAACGAGCGGCTCGATGATTGACGGCGCCAGCAGCGGCAACGTTGCACTGGTCGGGAGTGACTTGGCGACAAAGAATGATCTGACGGTCGGCAAGGCATTTACCGCCTACGGTCAAACATTTACCGTACAGGGAATTTACAAAACCGCTACCACCTTCCAAAATAGCGGCCTGATACTGCCGCTCGCTACCGTTCAAGCTTTGACCGATCAAGCCGGCGCAGTGAGCAATGTTAGCGCTACCGTCGACAGCGCGGATAACGTCAGCACGGTTGTCGCCAATCTCACAAAAACGCTCGGTAGTGCAGCCGACATCACCAGCCAGCAGCAGCAGGCTGAAAATAGCGTCACCTCGCTCAAAAGCATCGCACAATTGGCATTCTATGGCGTGATTGGCGCAGCCACGGCGGGGGCAGTGATTGTCCTCCTTTCTATGATTGTGATTGTGCGTGAACGTCGCCGCGAAATC
This sequence comes from Candidatus Saccharibacteria bacterium UBA4727, assembly GCA_002404195.1. Lineage (GTDB taxonomy): Bacteria > Patescibacteriota > Saccharimonadia > Saccharimonadales > Saccharimonadaceae > UBA6022. The sequence continues at coordinate 9,400 of DHJF01000003.1, forward strand.
GGCATCATTAAAGCCATCGGCGGCACGAACCGTAGTGTCATTACTCAGTTTATCACCGAAGCCCTAGCTCTCACTGTTGTCGGCGGCATTGTTGGTCTGGTGTTTGGCGTACTTGTCAGCGGACCGATGACCTCATCGCTCGTCAGCAATAGCCAAACGCAAACAGCCACGACCCAGCGCATGGGGCGCGGTGGAATGGGTGGTTTTGGTGGCTTCCGTCAGCTCAATACGCTCAGTGCTGCAGCTTCGACCAATATCCGCAGTGTCACTGCCACACTGACACCGTCGACACTCATTATGAGTATCATAAGCATCCTCGCCATCGCCATCATCGGTAGCGCCGTGCCGGCCTGGTTGATTGCCCGTGTCCGTCCAGCCGAAGTATTAAGGTCAGAATAAAGGAGTTTTATGCTACAAGTTACGAACATTGAAAAATCATTCGCCGCCAGCCACGGCAATGTCACTGCACTCCACGATATCAGCTTTACGATTGATTCGGGCCAGTTTGTCTCCATCGTTGGAAAAAGCGGCAGCGGCAAGTCAACACTACTCAGCTTACTCGGCGCCCTCGACACCCCCACCAGCGGTAGCATCGTGGTTGATGATGTCGATATCGCGAAGCTGTCAGCCGACCAACAAACAACCTATCGAGCCGAGAAGATTGGATTTGTCTTTCAGCATTACAACCTGATTCCTAACCTTAGCGCACTCGAGAACGTTATGTTGGCACTTGAGTACGGTGGCATGCCGGGCCGCGAGCGCCTTGAGCGTGCCGTTGAGTTACTGCACGAAGTTGGCCTTGAGAGTGAAGAACAACTACGGCGGCCAGCCCGTCTGAGCGGTGGGCAGCAGCAACGTGTTGCCATTGCTCGGGCACTCGCCAACCGCCCGAGCCTCATTTTGGCCGACGAACCAACCGGCAACCTTGATAGTGAAACTGGCAAGACCATCTTTGACCTGCTCCATAAGCTGTCCCGCGATGAGCACACAACCATCGTGGTCGTCACTCACGACCTGAGTATCGCCGGTAAGACTGACCGTACTTTTACCCTCAAAGACGGCACCCTCGCCACTCTTAAGCGTTAGCGTTGTGCTTTTCACTTTTTAAGAATCAGCTCAGAAAAGTAGCACATACTGGCACTGTAGTAAGCACCCGATTGTTATCCATCATCTTACCGTCGGACGCACCCGTTTGCTACCTATTTAGTAAGCAGGAGGATTGCACTATGAACAGCACGAACACTATTTATTTGACAAAACACGGCATGAAAGACTTGAAAAAGAAGATTGCCCAGTTGGAACATCAGCATAATACGATTGTCTCTCAGTTGCACGATATTGATAAAACTGAGGGTCACGACGAACGGCTTGCTCGCGTCGAACACCTGGCAACGCTTGAGATTGTCGCGAGCGAGCTCAGCGATAAGCGGCAGATCCTCGCAACCGCTAAGCCGCTGCCGCGCAAGCGCGACAGACTGAAGGTTGCTATCGGCTCAGTCGTCGACCTGCTCGACACCAACGGTCGCATTATCCGCTACACACTGGTTGATAGCCTCGAGGCCGACCCAAGCAGTGGCCGCATCTCCATTATGAGCCCGCTTGGCAAGAATCTCGTCGGCAAACAGCTGCGTGACGTAGTTGAATGGACCGCTCATCTTGGCAAGCGCAAACTCCAACTCGTTGCTATTAGCTAGGGAAGCTAGCTCTCCAAAAAACGCCGTGTTTCTATCACACGGCGTTTTTCATAGCCGAGCCCTCTGATGCTATACTAAAGGTAATGTTTACGTTTTCTCGTCACCGCCCAGCCACCACTGTCGTCATCGACGGCTCAGAACTATTGCTTGGCGATACGTTGACGGTTGACCATATGTGGCCAGCGGGTGATTCATCTACAGCACAGCTTCACCACGTGGTCGCACAGGCAATCAATACACCCGCTGACGCCATCGACCAAGCGCTTACTACTATGACCACCTCGGCGAACCGTCATAAACCACTGCGCGAATTTGCGTTTACCCACCAGCATGGCATAAGCGGATCCCTATGGCACACCGGCGCTGACTACAGCTTAGCAATCAAAGGCCTGCCTGAGAATGTTTTCGCCCACTGCGACATGACCGACAACGAACGCGAAGCTGCCGAATTACACCTTCAGAAACTATCGCTCGATGGTGCCATAATTATCGCGGTAGCCCACGCCACGCTGTCGCAGCCCATTTCATCACTTAGTGAGCTCAATCACAAACATCGGCTCACTCTTAGCGGTCTCATAAGCCTCACAAGTACTATCCCGGGGGAGATGCGCGAATTAATCCGCCAAGCCCGCAAGCATGACACATCACTGCGCCTAATGACCGGTACGCACCGGCAAACCGCCTTCGCCATTGCCGAACAGTTTGGCATCGCTACGCATCCAAATGAGGTTACTGATGCTCGTCAGCTTCACGTAGCGCCGAGCGTCACGCAGGCGACAACAGTATTTGCCCGTGCGTTACCCGAGCACAAAGCACAGATCATCAAGGCTCTGCGTGAAATGAACACTCATGTGACCGTGGTGGCGACAAAAGAAGAACTCATAGCCGCTCTCACGGCCAAGCCCCGCGCCCGTAGGGGCTAGCGTACGCCACCATATCTGTGGTATAATTGCCAGTGCTTGCCGAGAAAATTATAAGACGGCAAGATAAAGAAAGCCATCGTAAGTGGTTTGAACATTTCACCTATATTGGGGCGTCGCCAAGTGGTAAGGCATCGGTTTTTGGTGTCGATATTCGGGGGTTCGAATCCCTCCGCCCCAGCCAAGATAATTATGCTTAAAATGACGAGAGATCGTCATTTTTTGTTTGCTATACTTAAGGCATGTTACGCGATTATCCATTTACGCTAAACCCCCAGGTGTTCAGTCCTGTGCTTCAGCAGTTTGATATGGAGCATCCAGGCGAAGATGCAAACATTGCACTTCTTGAATTCAAAATTATTACACCAGATTCTTTTATTTGGAAGTTTCTCATGAATGACGTTATCTATTATCTGTATGCCGAAGATTTCATTGAAAGCCTAGAGGTCGTCAGCGCATCAATAAAAGAACAGACAAAAGACCAGTCGGAATTCGAGTTCATAAAAGTAAAGGATCCTAAGGATTTTAAAAGTTCTGGACCCGTATTAGTATCGACGGAATATAAACGTCCCGAAGATTACGAGACTATGAAGCTATACGCTGCGGATGCAGACTACGATTTTGCATTCCTCATAAAATCCAAAGAAGATCCAAACGAAGCATATTTCAATATGGTTTCTCCCTGAAACACATCCACTATCCCCAGCCATGAAAAAAATTTTAGGTCTTCAGATTTAAGACTTTTTTCTATGTTCGATCGAGATCCGAACCCCCCGAGTTTTGCGGGAGCAAAACATCGCGGGGTTCGTGTAGCGCCGTGCAGCAAAATAAGCTTGCTCATTTTGCCAACAAGCGGAAATAGGGAGCAGAGCGACCGCCACCCCTCCACCCCAGCTAAGAAAATTATACTTAAAAGACTTTCTTTGGAAGGTCTTTATGTTTGATAAGATAGATGCATGACTGATGCAAATAACTATGATCGTTATGCTGCGATGCGCCAAGAAGCGCTTAAAATGGGCGAAAGCCTGCCGCACCGATTTGTCGAAAAACCCGCAATGAAAAAACTGATTCCTGACCTACAGGGCAAGCGAGTGCTCATGCTTGGATGTGGAACAGGTGAAGAATCCGTACTTCTTGAAGAGTATGGCGGAAAAGAGATGATCGGTATAGATTTTTCGAAAGAATCTGTACGGCTTGCAAATGCATCGTATCCTACGCATAATTTCACTGTCGGCGACATGCACAGCCTAGCATTTAACGATAACGCTTTCGACTTCGTGTATAGCAGTTTAACGGTGCACTATTCAGCAGACCCCGTAGTGGTATATAGGGAGGTTATGAGAGTACTCAAACCGGGCGGAATCTTCCAATTCTCCGTAGGCCACCCAATGCGCTGGGCATCAGAACGAACTACATTGGAGGGTAGAACGGTAAAATTAATGGGGTATACAGAGGGTGATGAACCACCACGCTTATACGGAGATTTTTCTAGCTTTCGTGAATATGAAGAGACATTTCAATCAGGTGAAACGTTAAAGTTCTGGGTTGGTCCGCCTAGTATGCACTTTGGACTTCTAAGACAGACTGGATTTGTCGTCAATGACTTTATTGAAACAAAAGCAGTCGAGGAAGCTAAAAGCGTAAATGAAAATTATTATGCTCGGTTTAGTCGTTTTCCTCAATTTGCAATATTCGTCGCAAGAAAACCCGAATAAAGAGCGGGCGTCCATTCATCATCAGTAATATAATCTTCCTGAAACGCATCCATTAGCCCCAGCCAGTAAAAATGACACGCCGCAATAGTATGCCATTTTTATTCTGTGGTATTCAGGATTTCCCATCT
>DHJF01000003.1:13935-22055 GCA_002404195.1 Candidatus Saccharibacteria bacterium UBA4727
GTATTCAGGATTTCCCATCTAGCTCAATCAATTTTATTTCAACCATGAAAGCCGCGTAGTTCTTAGTGTACTCAGGTCGGTAACTGTATTTTCATACGATTGTAGGCTACAATATTATCAGGTACATTTAAATTCATAAGTATGAGAGGAGCGTGTATATGTGGGGAATTATTTCTATAGTTTTTGGCATTATCGAACTGGGGATTGGTCTTCGATTTATTTTTGAACTTCTTGGCGTAGACCCTAGTTATCTTTTCGTCACCTGGACATACAATTTAACACAACCTCTCGTAGCGCCCTTCAGCACGTTCTTCGGACATGTAAATCAGCCAGTGGCCGGTGTGATTCCATCTAGTGTTTTCGATCTCGCCGCCCTCATTGCACTGGTAGTCTATGGACTTATTGGCGGCATATTGTTGCGTATTGTTGCACACCCGCGCGCTCTATAAGTCTTTTTGTTTTTATAAAAGATTTAGCTTATACTTAAACCATTATGTGGGCAAAACAAAAAGGATTTACGGTCGTTGAGCTATTGATTGTCATTGTTGTGATAGGCATTCTAGCGGCGATTGTCATTGTCGCGTACAACGGCGTTCAGGGTAAGTCACGCGACAGTGCGCGCATAGCCAAAGTTAAAAGTATCTCTAAGGCAATTGAACTTTACTACATTGATAATGGTAGGTATCCACCGATATTAGACGGTCAAGGCAGAGAGACGAGCTGTGGATCACAGACGGATAACTGGGGACACTGTGATAGAAACAAAACATTGGCCGATATGCTCGCCCCTTACATGTATATCGATCCAACCTCATTGTCTGATGCAACGCAGGGCAATTACTATTACTGGTACACGAGCCAGGATAGCGATAATTACCAAACATATGGATTGATGGTATACCTTGAAAGCAGCGGTGGTCAAAATGACGGTGGCTATTATTCAAATGCCTACGAAGTAGGCCCGAAACCCCCCTATTGCTCCACGAAATATAGCGGCACCAACGCAAGTTGGATTACCTACCATAGTCAGTGCGCTGGCGGTAACTAACCTCCTGAAACATATCCACTAGCCAGTCGCGCGTAAACAATCTCGCATAAGGCTTCTTTGAGAATCTTTATTTGCTATGATTAAGTGATGGTCACAAAAAATCAACACATAGAACTAATCGTCAGTCGAATTGAGGCTGATCAAACGGGCCATTGGAGTGTGTATTTTCATCGCCCAGCAAATTTTGTCTTTGCAGCGGGCGACTGGATCGATATTCAGTTTGAAGGCCGGCAACTACATGGTGGGATAACCTATTCAATTGCTTCATCACCAACAGAAAGTGACATGCGAATTACGTTCCGAGAAGGCATCAGTGAATTCAAAAAAGCACTTCAGTCGATTAAGCCGAACGATAGGCTTACTATCTCTCAGTATGGAAATGATTACGATTTTCAGCTAAAAAAGAACCAGGCAAGCGTGCTCATTGCTGGTGGTATTGGTATTGCGCCTTTTCGAAGCATGCTGAAGGAAATGTTCGATACTCATCAAGACAGTGACGTAACGTTAATTTACTTGAATCAGAACGAGGACTTTCTCTTCAAAGACGAATTGGAGTTATGGTCGAAGCGCCTGACGAATCTTTCTATTTCGTACATAGCTACTAAAGATATAAATCGTAAGAAAAGAGAAAAACTGATACTCTCTTTGGTAAAAAGCCCGCACCGCAACTTCTATATTTCAGGCCCTCCTGCAATGGTAGAAAGCAATGAACACCTGTTGATAGACATGGGCGTAGAGGTGAGAGACATACGAATAGACAGTTTTGGCGGCTACTAAGCCTCTCTGTGCGATACCTACAGCTAACAACACCTTCTGATATACTAAGCGTGTGAATAGCTCTCAACCGAAATTTATGCCACTGCCAATTTGGCTATATATCATAGGATGGGGGTTCTTCTTATATTTATTCGTGGCACTCTTGCAGTTTACGGCCGAGAACTCAAACAATCTTATATTGTCGGGTATGTATTTCATCGATTTTGGCGTGCATGAAGCATCGCATTTGGCAGCCTTCTTCCTACCGGCGATTTTCATAGCGGCAGCCGGTTCAATTGGCGAAATGAGCTTTACGTTATTATTGTTCTTTGCAGCGCTAAAAGCAAAGTCGTATTTTGCTGCCGTATTTGCAGGCTTATGGGTGATGCTTGGCTTTATGAGCGCTGGTCGTTACATGGCAGATGCACGAGCGCAAAGCTTGCCGCTGATCGGTCCCAGCGAAACAGTGCAACACGACTGGCATTATGTCTTTTCGCAGCTTGGTTGGCTCAATGCAGATACAGTTATCGGCGGCACCGTACAAACTATTGGCATTATTATCGGGGTAGGTAGCTTGTTGTTTGGTATTTATCTTATAGTGTTGAAGCTATCCAGGCCTAAAGAGTAATTTTGAGTCAATAACTCTTCCCAAGACGCAGCTGGGTTGAATGGCTACAATCTATTTCCGCGTTCGGCTACGGTTTTTTCTTCTTTCCCAAGAATGGCGGGCGGGCAAACGCAGCTTAACAGTACTAGTAACTACAAGCATCCTCGCCATAGGAACACTCGCCGGATGTGCTAGCTCTGCCGAGAGCGACGGTTATTCGAATGTTCAAATCGTAGAGTCCGAGAACCAACCCTACATGTTCAGTGCAACACTTAACGGTTGCACGCTCAGACTCTTCATCACACAAGACAGGGTGTGGTATGCAAGTATCCTCACACTAGCAAACGGTAAGACACCTGATCAATCGCATCTTCCTGGGAATGCCACCTTCGAATCCGTCGGCAAGGCGCAGGACCTCGCGGCGAATCCACGGTTTACGGCGTACTGCCCCTAGAGTCATGGCGAGGCGTTCCGATATTAATCCCCTGAGAATAATCATCGGAACGCCGCGCCAAACTACCATATTGATATTATCAAAGCATAATTGCTAGACAGCGGGTTGATTGTCAAGCGAACGCCAAGCATACCAACAGGCAATTGATTCGTACGGATGCCAGCCATTCTGATCGGCGATCGACTGGACATCGGCGCTCGTACAGGTCGCGTTAAACCCGTATAATTTCGTGACGGCGTTCTTAATGCCCAAATCGCCAATCGCGAGTATATCCAGTCGGCCCATGCAAAAAAGTAAAAACATATGCGCCGTCCACACGCCGACGCCTTTAACGGCGATGAGTTCCGCGATAATCTCATCGTTCGAGAGAGCCGCCAGATGATCAAACTGGAGTGAGCCATCAAGAACGCGCATCGCCAAATCATGAATATAGACCGTTTTTTGACCACTCAGCCCAACACTACGCAGTTCGTCGATGTCACGCTGCAAAATCTCTTCGGGGGTAGGGAAGTGACCGAACAGTGCCACAAACCGCGCCTGAATTGTCGCGGCTGCTTTGACGCTCAGTTGTTGCGAAATAATACTGCCGACCAGTTCCTGATAGTAATCAGTATGCGGTGCCAGTGTTGGAGGTCCAAACTGATCGATCAGCCCGGCCATAACAAAGTCGTGTTGTCGCAAATAGTCACAGCCGCGTTGTAATGCTTGTGGGAAATCCATAGCTTTACTATGCCACCATTTTTGAATCTATTCCAATACTAGGAGATACACTACAATCAAAGACATGATAAAGCACAACCCCACGTCAAGCGCCCCCGACGTGGCTTCACGCTAGTAGAACTCACCGTTGTTATTGTCGTTATAGGGATTCTGGCAATCATTGGTATCATCTCCTACCTCCAAGTACAAAGACAATCGCGCGACAGTCAGCGATAAAGTGACATAACCTCTCTGCAAAACGAACTTGAGAAATTCTATGACAATAATGGCGCCTATCCGCCGGGTTGCCCCAGTGTCACCTATGCCGCAACGGACATACCTTGCACGTTCAGCGCCACCCTTGCAACTAGCGTTGAGACGAGCTCGTATGTTATCGGCTATCGTAGCGAGGCTACCCAGATATGGACGTTCGTAGGCGGCCAACATGGCACACAATTTACCGCTACCGCTGGCGGCTACACAATTAAATAGCTGGCGATGAAACCACAAGTACTGTATAGTAAAAACAATGATGAAAAAAGTTCTTCCTATCGTTGAATTAACCCTCGAGAAAATCGTGGGTGGTGGTCAAACGCTTGGCAGTTTAGATTACGGTAAAAAAGCTTTTGTTTGGGGTGGCTTACCTGGCGAAAAAGTCAGTGTCCAACTAACAAAAAAGAAGTCGAGCCTCGTTGAAGGCATCGTTGTTGAAGTGCTTGAACCGAGCGCCGACCGCGTGACGCCAGTCGACGAAGATAGCTATCTTTCAACCAGCCCATGGCAAATTATGAATTTTGAGCGTGAGCAGCATTACAAGTCTGCTTTAATCGAAGAAGCCTTTGAGCTACACGATATTGTCTTGCCCGAAAAAATTGAGGCCTATAGTGATGGTCGCGAAATGGGCTATCGCAACAAACTTGAGTTTAGCTGGTGGTGGGATAAAGAAGCAGGGCAGCTTGATTTAGCATTTTTCCGCCGTGGTACGCATGGTAAAATCCCTGTTCAGGGCAGTAGTTTAGCCGACCCTAAAATCAACGAAGCCGCGCATCGTATTCGCGACACGCTTCGCAACCGCGAGGTCCAAGCCTACCTCCTGAAGACGCTCCTGATTCGCTCTAATCGCGCAGGTGATGTCGTTGCACAACTCTACGTCAAAGACGAAATGTTCGACGCTTTTACCGAGCAAGAACTACGCGACTTTGACATCGCCGGCTTTGAACTCATCTTTAGCAACCCGAAGAGCCCCGCTAGCGTTATTACGAAGCGCCTCCAGGCTTGGGGTGAAACAAGCCTGACCGATACCATCCTCGACGTGCCATTTACGTACGCCGTAGAAGGCTTCTTCCAGATTAATCTACCTGTATACGAACAGGCCCTGCGCGACATGCACGAATGGGTACCAGCCGATAAGCCAGCCGTTGACCTTTACAGCGGCGTTGGCACTATCGGCCTCACTATTGGCGGCGACCACATTACCATGGTGGAGATCAACGAGCACGCCGTGCGCGAGATGGAGCGTAACATCACCGCTCTCCAGCGCGAACAAGCCGCGAAAGCAATCTTGGCGCCAAGCGAGACCGCACTTGAGCATATCACCAGTGATGCAACTATTATCGTCGACCCGCCGCGCGCCGGCCTCCACGAAGACGTCGTTACGAAATTACGCGAAGCCACACCTGACCGCATCGTCTACCTAAGCTGTAACCCCGTCACACAAGCACGCGACGTCGCACTCCTCTGTGCCGACAACGCCTACGGCATTCGCGCGCATCGTGGCTACAACTTCTTCCCGCGCACGCCGCATATTGAACATTTAATTGTCCTTGACCGCATTCCAACCGCTCACTAAACGCTAATAAATTTTACCTCGCAGGAGATACAATGAAGAACAAAAACGGATTCACAATTATCGAACTACTGGTTGTCATCGTCGTGATTGGTATTCTTGCCTCAATTACTATTTTGGCATATACATCCGTACAGCAACAGGCGCGTGATAAACAGCGGATGACGAGCTCAACCGTCGTATCGAGTGGTCTTGAGAAATATTTCGATGTAAATGGAGAGTATCCAAGTGTTGCGAAGGTAACGAACAGTGATGCGACAGTCGTCAAGCAATTGCTTGGCCTGACCGACTTAACTAGCCTGAGCGTGACCGGCTCTACCGTCAACTTATGGGGGACAGGTGCCGCCTCTAACACTAGCAGACTAACGTATTCGGGCAACACCGATGTGAGCGCATCCTGTACAAGCGGTGCGGCAACGACAGATATCTGTGCCGACTATAAAATCCAATTTTATAACGAGCAGACCAACACTGTCACTACTATTACGAGCAATCACACCAGCGCGATCATTACCACGCCGCCGCCAACCACGCCAAGTCAGCCAACTCTCGCAGCGGCTTTAAACGCCGGAAATGTTGTCGCGACAGCATCAGCTATCACTTGTGGAGTTGGTGCATCCGGCCAATACGCTTACCAGACCCGCACGAACAATGGAGCATGGTCGGGCTATGGCGCCTGGACAGCAACAGGTCAATACTCTACCCCTAGTGTACAAGGTACGCAGTTCGGCTTTCAGGTAAAGTCCCACTGCGTAGCGAGTGGCGTCCCAAGCGCCGATTCGACACCAAGTACTGAGGCAACCTACACAGCGCCAATCAATACACCTGCCGCAACAACCATTTCCGACTCGACAAGCGGAGCAATCACCACCTGGTCGTGGCCTGCAGTCGGCTGTCCGGCCGGCACCACAACCTACTACAGCGTGAATTCTGGCAACGATTATGATACGACGGGCACGCAGAACTGGTCGATGGGCTGGCAAGCCGATCAAACTACTCTGTCATGGAACCGCGATACCACGAGTCAAGGCTACGCCTACGGAACGATGGTACGTGTCAAATGTGCCAACGCCTTCGCAACCAGCTCATGGAGCGCCAACAGCAACGTCGATGCACCTATTCGAGCCGTCGTAGCACCCGGTACTCCCACAAACTGGTCGTATGCTATTGTCAACAGTCGAACAGGCTATGACTGGTACTGGACAGAACCGGCATGTGGACTTGGCACCAGCAGCTCATTTCAGTGGGATGGCTATATTGGTGACACCAATAACACGAACGGTTTGAATATGTATTGGACAGATAAAGGCCCTTACTATCACTACTGGTACGGCGCTAGTGCGCCATCAAAACAAGATCCGGGCTGGTATACCGGTGGTAATTTGGAACTTCAATTCAATGGGTCTAGCACACCAGTCGGTATCGATGTCTACGCCGCCACTACGTACCGTTGTCAAAACCCGCTCACGCTACGCACCGCGGTAGGTGCACGAGCGCAAGCCGGCCCATACTACACCTAATATAAAAAGAAGGAGAACTAAGAGATGACATATTCACCATTCAACAATAAACCACGCACGTGGGTAAAGTGGACACTTATCATTGGTGGCATCATCCTTTTTATCGGTGCTGCCAGCTATGGCGCAATGACACTCCTTAAAAGTGTCGCCACCATCGCCCCATCCCCAGCAACGTCAAAAGATCAGCAGACAGCAATTGCGCCAGCGGATGCTCTAAAAGTCGCGAATGCCGCGAAGGCGAGTGCAATCGAGAAGGTCGCCAGCGGTAAGCAAGACGCCGCCCTGGCGGATTACCAGACAGCCTACAACAACTATAAATTAGCTGGTAATACCGGTGCGGCAAACGATATGCTCTTTGCTGTCAATTCCATCAAAGCCGTACTGGCAGTACAGAAGAATCCCGCTAAACCAGACAGCAAGACATCCTCCAAATAAAACGACTTAACTCGTTTTAATGCGACGGTAAGCGAACTTGGCGGCTACGCGCCAGCCGTCGCGCGAGTCGCTGTCGTGCTGATAAATATGGCCGTCTTTGACTTCGCTGATAAGAATAAGAGCAGGACTATACGGCGCCAGTGTGCGATAAAAAAGAATATCGTCATGACTGACATGGCTGCGCCCCGGAAAGACGGCAGCGAATTTTTCACGACCAATTCTATCGAAGTAATCCGGCTGGTTTTTTGGTGGCATATACAGCTCGGCCTTAAGGCCCATGCGCCCGACAATCTTTTTCACATCGCTAAAGAGTAGTTTTGAATGGCCACCGATATAGACGAAGAGTTGCTTTTTCTTTGTTAGAAAGACCGTGGCAGTGGCCGTACGGCTAACATCTACCTGACGAATAATCACTTGATCGATATCGAATACGACACCAAATTTGTCTTTGGCCATGCGCTCAAGCGCCATGTCGTCATAAATCTCGTCGTTCATACTGCCTATATTGTATCATTGTCTTGCAAAAATAGTAGGTGAGTATATAATCATAAAAACCATGATAGAACTCATTCGCCTCCAGTCGCAAGAAGATTTCCCGGAACGCGACATTAGCAGTAGTAACGTTGACGTCTTAAAAACGATGTTGTGCGACCCAGGTATTCAAGCCTACGCCCACGAGACCATCGAACGAGCAATGACACTTTATAGAATCAGTCATGTTGTACTGCGAGAACTGATCGGATCAACCACAGACT